>CALDEO010000138.1 GCA_937942465.1 uncultured Saprospiraceae bacterium | reverse complement strand
GATGATCGTGAAGGCACTAGTGATAAACATTAACATACGATACTAACAGCTCAAAGGTTAAATGTGTTTAAATGTATTATCTTCGGCCACTTTTTGAATGGTGGTGACGTTATTAGATTCAATACATAAAGCTTAACCGCCATGAAAAATTTGTTCTTCATTTTACTTTTAGTTCTTGTCGTCTCTTGTGACAAGGATCAAGCACGTGAAATATCTGACTTAGCGGATTTGGATTGTTCTCTATTTCAAACTAGAGATATCGAGCCACTCAAAGAGTTCCTCAATCCAATACTGGGACAACACTTACCATTCATTACAAGTACTGACGACTACGGCAACTTGCTCAATATGAACAAATTTGTCGATGATCTTAATGAGACTTGCACTGAGATGACATTCGAGCTGCTCTGCTATGCTTGCATAGAAACATTCCCACCATTATCGGAGTTGCAGATCAACTTTGCTGACTCTACTTCAACAATACTTGATATCGTAACACATGACGATAGAGGACTTGAGGTACTACAGTTTCATGATTAATAGTGCCTAAAACTTATAAATTCTCGACTCCCAAGGTTTTAATTTATCATCCTTCGCATCTTGGTAATTGGACTTGATCAATACTTCAGTTTTATGCTCCTTTGGAATTACTAACTCAGCATCTGAAAAATTTAACAAGATGGTATATCCGGTGCCATCCATAGATCTTTTGTAGCAATATATATTGGGATCATCCGGCATTAAATCCTCAAAGCCTCCATAGACAAACAACTCGTCTGACTTTCTGAGTTCTATCAATTCTTGATAATATGCGTAGATAGATCGGTTACTGAGCTTATCTTTTTCAACATTTACTTGGTGATATTCAGGATTGGCTTTAATCCAAGGTGCTCCTGTTGTGAATCCAGCATGCTCATCATCAGACCATTGTATCGGCGTCCTTACGTTATCACGACCTTGTATATGTATGCGTCGCATGACATCATCCATATCTGCACCAGCATCTAGCGATGTACTATGATAGTGGAGTGTCTCAATATCTCGATAGTCATCAATATTATCAAATGCAACATTGCCCATACCGATCTCACTACCCATATAGATACATGGTGTACCACGCATCGTCAACAAGAACGTAGCCAACAAGGTAGCCGACGCATATCGATACTCTCGATCATTGCCAAATCTTGAGATCATCCTCGGAAAATCATGATTATCTAGAAAAATATTGTTCCATCCGTCAGTCCCGACAGCCGCATCCCAATCTCTGAATAGCTTTTTAAAATCGACCAGTTTGACCTCTTGAACATCGAACTTACCTCCTGGCCCATTATCCTTAAACATGAGCTCTAGTTGAAACAACATATTGAGCTCTTTACGGCTTTCGCCAATGTACTTATGGGCCAACTCCTTGGTGATACCAGGGCCCTCACCTACGGTCATGATATCGTACTTAGACAATACCTCTTGATTCATTTCTTTGAGAAATTCATGGATCCGAGGACCGTTGGCATTGTAGTTATTGACCTGATACATCAGGTTGTCTACAGGTGTATCTTGATACTCAAGACGCTTGGATATAAGCGAGATAACATCCATCCTAAAACCATCAACTCCCATATCGAGCCAGTGTTGCATCATCTTATAGATCTCGGCTCGTAGCTTGGGATTCTCCCAGTTGAGGTCTGGCTGCTTTACAGTGAATAGATGATGGTACCACTCTTCAGTAGCTTCATCATAATGCCATGCTGGCCCTCCAAAAAACGCTTGCCAGTTGTTAGGTGGGCCACCGTCTTTACCTTCCTTCCAAATATAATAATCTCTATACGGATTGTCTTTTGATTTTCTAGCTTCCTCAAACCAATGGTGCTCATCAGAGGAGTGATTGACCACTAAGTCCATGATCAGTCTAATACCTCGATCATGCAATAATGTAAGTAACTCTTTAAAGTCCGCCATCGTACCGAACTCTGGATGGATCTTGTAATAATCACTTATGTCATAGCCATTGTCATCATTGGGTGACTCATACACCGGTCCGAGCCATATGAGATCAACTCCAAGACCTGCGATATAATCTACTTTTTCTATAATACCTCTTATATCACCGATACCATCTCCATTGCTATCCTTAAAGCTACGAGGGTATATTTGATACATGATCGATTCTTTCCACCAAATTTTATTCATAACTGACCTAATTTTATAAAACGATTTAATGGTATTCTTTGGTTCTTCTTTAATAGCTAGTTATCCTTAAACACTAAGACCCTTAAGCAACATTTTCGCCAGTAGCTGCAGTCCATATCTCAAACCATTGTTCATCGGATATTTGCTTATCCAATAATGCAATCGATTTTTTGAGACGATCTACTTTGGTCGTACCTAATACTGGTAATATTCCAGCAGGATGGTGCAGTAAGAATATTAACGCAAGCTCATCCAATCCCCAATCGTACTTATCGGCCACTGCCTTAAGTCTCCCTCGCTGTGCTACAAACTCGTACTGGTCCGACGGTGTAAACATCTTAGATCCTCCAAGTGGCGACCAAGACATCGGACGTATACCATACTCTAGACACTGATCTAACGTGCCATCAGTCATCGTCGATCGATTGAGCACCGATATCTCTACCTGATTGGTGACAAGCGGTGTATACTTTTGTATCATACGGACCTGTGACGATGTGAAGTTGGATACACCAAAGTGCTTGACTTTACCTTCCTTACGTAAATATTCAAAAGTCTTGGCCAACACCTGAGGGTCCATCAGCGGACTCGGTCTATGGATCAATAATAGATCTAGGTATTCTGTATTGAGATGTTTTAATGACTGCTCTACTGACCAGGTAATATAGTTGTATGTCGTCTGATATGACTTAATATTGTAATCTCGTTCATCACATGGGTACTTGATACCACACTTGCTTATCAGTTGGATGTCCGATCGATCAATGGACATATCCTTCCATGCATTGCCAAAGTCTCGCTCTGTAGTGTATCCACCATATATATCGGCATGGTCAAATGTAGTAACCCCGAGATCAATACATTCTTCTATTTGTTTTTGAATTTGGCTCGTATTCATTTTGGCACCCCAATCGCCCCAAGTCATGACTCCTGCTACGATACGTGACATTTCTGGACCAGTGCTAGACAGTTTTACTTTCATAGCAGTAAGATAGTTGCTGATACGATAATATCGAAATTCCCGAAAGGGTAAAATAAATAATGATCGATCTTCTATGCTCAATCACATGTATGATACTACTTCTAAACAGTGAATTCGCCCATAAACTCGTTGATCAAAAAGCTCTCATAACCTTTGCTGTAGGCATGGTTAAACATTTTTTGACGTAAGTCCCATTGGTTTTTAAATTTATGCGTTCGTCTGTATTTGGTCATTACAGCGAGTAATGCTTCTGAGTATTCGTCATCATCGATCTCAGTCATTCCTTTCTTGATGCAATATGGAGATACTTTTCTAAATTTCAACTCTTGTTGAATCTTCATCTTACCCCACTTTTTCATCCTAAACTTGCCTCGTGCATAGGACCTAGCAAATCGCTCTTCATTCAAAAAATCATCTTGAATAAGATCCGTCAATACGTCTTCAAGATCGGCTCCGTATACCTTAAGTTCTATGAGTTTAGTACGTACTTCTTGATGACAACGATCTTGATACTCACAGTACTGCTGCATCCTTATAAGTGCCGCATCTTTAGTTAAAGGGGAATTGTCTTTTTTTTTGAACATAGTATCTACGCTAATATCTGCTATCTTTACAGAATATAAATATAACTAATAAAAACAATCACTTCAACATGGAAGAAAAATCAACACAATTACAAGGTTATTTGGATCAAGCTATTTCTATGGCAATCGAGTATGCTCCTAAAGTACTATTGGCTATAGTTACCTTATTGATCGGGTTATGGATTATTAAAAGAATTACAAAATTTGCTGACAAGCAGATGGATCAAAGAGGGATGGATATCTCATTGAGAAAGTTTTTGATGTCTATTATTTCTATGGCATTAAAGGTGATGCTCCTGTTTTCAGTAGCGGGTCAGTTTGGTGT
>CALDEO010000137.1 GCA_937942465.1 uncultured Saprospiraceae bacterium | reverse complement strand
ATTCGATGAGATGAGCTTGCTAGACTACGCCATCAATGCAGCATTGGTGATCTCCAATATTGCAATCAAAAAAGACGATAAAGCCGGTATTATTACATTTTCCAATAGGATCAGTTCTGTACTGCCCGCATCTAGAAAGCGGGATCAGATACATAGGATACAACAGACATTGTACAATCAATTGACAAAGTATCAAGAGGCCAATTTTGAGCTACTAAGCAGCTTCGTCATGCGTCGGATCAATCAACGGAGCTTACTCTTGATATTCTCCAACTTTGAGACTTTAGCCTCATTTCGTAGACAGTTACCTTATTTTGTTGCTCTCAAAAAGAGGCATTTACCCGTAATTATATTTTTTAAAAATACGGGGATGGACAAGATCATAAAGGACAATACCAATAATAGTACAGAGCAAATTTATACCCAAGTCATCGCTGAGAAGTACATGTACGAAAAGCAAATGATCGTCAAGGAACTCAAAAAATATGGGATCTATTCTATCTTGACGACACCAAAGAACCTAAGTATTGATACAATCAATAAGTACTTAGAGTTGAAGGCGACAGGGGTGATATAGGGGAAACTTTGTGCTACAAGGAATATGCTAATCTTTATGAGAACTTGGATTAGTTTTTCTATTGCGAAAGTAAATAAAGGTACTTACTAATAGCCCTATTGTAATATGCGCAACGATCGCAAAGTAGTTGTAAAAAAATCTCAAAACACCGTCTTCGTCATGAGTGAATACACAAATATCAGTGAAGTTAATAACGCCAATATATACTAAGAATATTGCTATGTTAATCAAAACGAATCTCCAAAAGTACTTCCACTCCCATGTCAGCCATAGGCTTAAGAACCAACTAAAAAGAAAAAATAAATTAATTATTGAAAAGAACACCCTTACATTTTTTATTTAAAATAAACTCTGCGTTTAACTACAGTTTAAAATCGATTTTAATACCCAATGACTACAAGGAGTATGTCGCATAGTAATCTTCAAATCAACACATCGCCAAATCGCCAAATCGTCAAATCAAGCCTAGTCAATTCCAATATACTTATGCCCTTGGATAGACAACCTCCAGTTGGGGCGACTCTTGCAGAACGCAACTGCTTTAAAGGTATTATCCTCTACATCAGGGCTATCCATTGGTTGTATCAAGAAGTGCTCGTAGTCCATATGCTCAAAGTCCAGTGGGTCTAGATCTTCCTGAGGATAGACTATTTTCATTTCGTCGCCTTTAGTGACGATGATCTCCGTATTGGCTTTAGGAGACATACATATCCAGTCGATCCCTTCTGCTAGTGCTACCGTACCATTGGTCTCTATAGCTACTTTCCATCCGTGCTTATGGAGGATATCTATGAGGGCCTTGTCTAGTTGCAATGCTGGTTCGCCACCTGTACATACGATGAACTTATAATCAGGGTCTGATGGTGCCCATAAGTCATTCAATACCTTGAGTAGGTCGTCTGTCTCATACTTGCCACCGAGGTGACCATCGGTACCCCAGAAGTTGGTATCACAAAACTTACATATCGCTTTATGACGATCCTCTTCTCGTCCTGTCCATAGATTGCATCCGCTAAATCTCATGAACACAGCAGGCTTGCCTGCGTGGATGCCTTCTCCTTGAAGGGTGTAGTATATTTCTTTGACGCTGTACAAATAGATCTCTTTTTATTGAAGTCGGAGTGCAAAAGTACGTTAGTACATTGTAAAATGTGGGGTTTGCACTAGTTTTTTAAAGAAATTAGGCTGTAGCCAAATACCAAACGTTGCAAGATGTCATATTAATCCATAATAACATTAGCTATCTTTGAGTGATGTCTAAGACCATTTATGATTTATAATGCCCCATTAATTTTGAGGGTAATACAAAGTGGTACGAGGCATAAAACACAGTAATAGCCGTAGCTATTGCGAGTATTTATAACGAAGTAGTATGAAGTATGAACTCAAAAGTAAGGGGTGATTATGATCTTAAACGGTCTAAAACCAAATGCTGCAAACCAAAATGCTGTAAAAAGTATAAAAAGAAGGGAAAGGATCACTGTAAGAAGTGTCCTAAGATTTGTAGTAAATGCTCTAAGAAGTAGTTTGGATCGTACTTCTTAGAGCATAGAGTTATTGTTTATTGACCTTTATCGTAAGCAGTACCGATCGTCATGATATCTCTATCAAACATGTACATACCACTCTTATCATCTCCGATAAGTTCTAGTTTATCATTCATTGTACGAGCGAGTGCTTCTTCTTCTATTTGCTCAGCTACATACCATTGTAAGAAGTTGTGAGTAGCATAATCCTTCTCCTCAAGGGCTATCTCGATCACCTTGTTGATACTCTCGGATACAAAGATCTCATGCTTCAATAAAGCCTCAAATGCGTGCTTGATCGATGGGAATGTAATCGGAGGTTGTGGCAATGCTGGTATCGCTGCAAAACCACCTCTATCATTCACAAAGTGAATCAACTTCAACATATGCATCCGTTCCTCATCGCTATGCTGATAAAAGAATGCTGTCACATTATCGATCCCCGGCTGTATCTCTGCCCATGATGCCATTGCAAGATATACTTGTGATGATTCCGCTTCTATTCTGATTTGCTCATTGAGAGCTTCTTGTACTCTTTTAGATAACATGGTCTCTATTTTTTATGTAGTGATAAGACAAAAATACAATAGTTATTGTTTACAAAAAAGTGTTCAACTCAATAGGAATGACATTTTTTATCATATTATTTATTTCGATGT
>CALDEO010000136.1 GCA_937942465.1 uncultured Saprospiraceae bacterium | reverse complement strand
CCGTGGTGAATATCAAACTCAATCGGATAAGTATCCTAAGAATAAAAATAAATCATATCGCTGCGGAAAGAATCCGCATTCATAGCGCCTCGTAGTTCATCGGCTATTACTCATAGGTATTTACCCAATTTATTCTATATCTGTTCGACTGTCATTTTATATTTTTTATTGCTTCATCGATATCACTCGGTTGTTGACTCTGTACCGATAACCTATGCTCATTAAATGATAGGTAAGCATCTACTGCCAGTGCATCAGCGACTTTCTTGGTGATACTTCCTGCATTACTGAGTATCTCCTGTCCATTAAATTGTAAGAACGCGTCTAGCTTTTCTCGCCAATCCTTCATAAACATCTGCCTATTGTTCTTTGCTTGCAACTCAGCATAGTCGAGATACATCGTGACGATTCTGTTGAGTATATCTAACTCTTCCTGAGCTAGGTAGTTTTTAGATATCGTTACATCTTTTTTTAAGACTTTACCTCCAGCCCAATTGGTCAGTCCCATATTGTTTTTAGTGGGGTCGCTTCTTTGTGAGATCACTTCCGCAGCAGTATTTCCTGTAGCAGCAAAGATGAGTTTATTTTGAACGATTTTAAAAAACTCCTGAGTTTCTTCTACATTGGGAGTATAGTCTACAGCCAATGCATAGATGTCTGTTATCTTTCTGTAAAACCGTTTTTCACTCGATCGGATATCTCTGATCTCCTCCAGAAGCTCATCAAAATAATCTTTACCAAAAGGGTTATCAGGGTTTTTGAGCTTTGCATTATTGAGTACAAAGCCCTTAATGATGAGTTCTTTGAGTTGCTGTGTAGCCCATATCCTGAACTGTGTACCCCGTATCGAGTTGACACGATACCCTACCGAAATAATCATATCTAGATTAAAATACATGACCGCTTTAGTCTGTGTTTTACCCACCATAGCACCATGTTCAGTGGTTGTTGCAATTTTTGCAACAACCACTTCTTCTTGCAGTTCCCCTGTCTTAAATATGTTTTTGATATGCCTAGATATACCACTTTTATCTATTCCAAATAGATCCGCCATCTGATTGATAGTCAGCCAGATACTTTCATCTTTCAACATAACATCTACCTTGACGTCCCCTTCGTCATTGGTGTATAGGAGGAAGTTGTTGTTTGATATTTCTTCGCTCATTCGTCTAGACATTAACTTTTTAAGATTTTATTGATTGCCACGATTGCAAAAATCATGTTTTTTTTGAATACAAAGAGAAAAGTAGAACCCTTGTCTCTCATTAGTTGTCATATTGATCTATATAAGAAAATGAGAAAGATCCAGGTAAGTATGCATTTCTCTCGATTACTTTATTTTCTAACTTTCGTAATTCGGTCTGAGTTGATTCAATTTCAAACTCAAAATTCTGATCATCACTTTCACTTGCTATCAATATAATTTGGTATTCTTTTATTTTGCCCTCAAAATCTACTAGTCCATTAAATTTATAGTTAAGCTCTATTATGCTGCCAATGTTATGATTTCCATTTAATATACTCTCATTGATATAGCCTCGTGCTTTATAACATGTGTCTCCAAATTGTAACTCCTCAATCTTTTCGCTTGATTCAAACAGTTTCAAGAAGCTAATAAAGTCTTTTGTTGTTATTCTGACTTTCATTTTCCTTTTGCATTACATCTAACTCCCCCTACAAATCCAAGAACCCCTCTGGCAACTTAAACTTAATCACTTGCTTGTCATGGTCGATCTCTTCTATTAGATCTTCTACCATTGGGATTAGGATCTCTTTACCCTTATAATCAATGATTGCCATCGTTTGTTGGGGGTACTCTTCCATTCTTAATAGTGTACCTAGTGGATCATCGCCATTGAAGCATTGCATACGTTGTGACTCATCGATCTCTTGCTCTACGAAAATCTCCGCCACCTCGTCCTTATGTAAGTAGATACTGCGGGGCATTACCTCTTTATAAAACTCTTTCTCTGTGATGGAGTCAAACTTCATGACATAGCCATCTTGGATCGTTTTTCTCTTTGACTTAAAGAACGGGAGCATATTGCCTTTATACATCATGAAGTAGGCTCGTGCTTTCAAGAAATCTTGCTCATAGTCTTCATCCACATGTACGTTGCAACTACCATCAAATCCTTTCAATTTGATAATTTGTGCTACCTCTACATAGTCTTTAAAGGCTGGATGAGTGTCATTCATATTGTATGATTGTTATGCTTATAGGGTTGCTATGGTTGTGATTAGATTATAACCTACGTTTAGTTGTGTTCAATGAGATTCATATTGAGGATCAATCCTTTATGTGCTTTCTCTTCCCATGTCTGACCGTCACAGCTTGTACATTGCGTATCTAATATTTTTAATTCTTTTTTGATCATACCTATATCCTCGGCGTACCACTCCTGGCCGTATCGCAACTCTATAAATGACGAATCAGATACTAGCTCTACCCTAGTTACTTGATCAAAGGTCATATCACCGACTGTAGTAGTAGCGTCTATTTCTAGAACTTTTGACTCCCAATTTCTATATGGCATTAATGTCTCGGCACCTAGATTAACTTCTATATTTTCATCAAAAAACTGATTGCCGTTCCATGTCTTATTTAAGATCAATGGGTATGAAAGTTTTAAGAATTTTAAATTTTCTTCCGTTTTAGTGAGTAGCCCATTATCAATAGATGCAGTCCATATATCTGTAACTGCCCATGGCCCTGTCTCTGTTGTACCAAAAGATCTCGTAATAACATATGAGCTATCTTGAAAATCATTAACCAGTATCTCGGTCATCTCTTCTCTGATAAACGAGTTACTCGTATCAACAGACATACCGTCTAGTGAGTACAATACAGAGTCTACTTCGTAAATCCAGTATTTTCCGATTTCTAAAGGGTATAGATTTTCTTCTTGACCTTCACTTGCAGATATGCTCTCATTGCTACATGAGTGAAATACCACACAACACAATAATCCGAAAATTGGAAGGAAATAAGATGTTGCTTTTTTCATAATAGTCATATTTTTAGCGATTTACAGATAAAAGTAATATTTAATATGTAAACAACGAATTCAAATTGCAATTTGTGACTTTTACAGACTAGCCATGATCACTCCTCCACCGACTACGTCGTCGCCTTCATAAAATACTGCTGACTGTCCTGGTGCTACTCCTTTGACATTGGACATAAACTCTACCTTGATATCACCAGTCTCCATCATCTCCACATTGGCCATAGATCCTGGGTCATTATATCGTATCTGCGTGACGAAGTCTGTAGGCCCTGATAAGGACTCATACTTCATGATATTCGTTTTACCGATAATAGCGCCATTTCTTAATAGCTCTGCGACTGGACCGAGTCTCACTTGATTTGTATTAGGCAATATTTCTGTTACAAACATTGGTTCTCCAAATGCTTGACCAAGGCCTTTACGCTGTCCGATGGTATAAAATGGAAATCCTGTATGCTTACCGATTACTTCATTGGCTGCATTGATATACTCCCCACCTGCTACTCTCTCTTCTAGCCCTTCTACACGTCTCTTGAGAAATCCTCTATAGTCGTTATCTGGTACAAAACATATCTCATAGCTCTCCCCTTTCTTGGCGAGATCCATATATCCATAGTCCGCAGCCATCTGTCTTACTTCTGTCTTATCGTACGGTCCTAATGGAAATTGTGTTCTTTGAAGGCATTCTTGACTCAAACCCCATAATACATAGGATTGATCTTTCTTGGTATCCTTACTCTTGGTTACGTATCTCCTACCGTTAGATTCATTGACTTTGGCATAATGGCCAGTTGCTATGAATTCACAATCCATGGCATCAGCTCTCTTGAGTAAGGCACTCCACTTTATATGCGTATTACACAATACACAAGGATTGGGTGTACGACCAGAGAGATACTCTCCAACAAAATCATCAATGACAAAATCTCCAAACTCCTCCCTAATATCTACTATAAAGTGATGGAAGCCCATATCAACAGACACTTGACGAGCATCATTGATACTGTCTAGGCTGCAACAACCGGTCTCTTTCTTGGTACCTCCTGACGATGCATAGTCCCAGGTTTTCATAGTTATACCTATGACCTCGTAGCCTTGCTCATGTAGCATCATAGCAGTCACTGTGCTATCTATGCCACCGCTCATTGCCACTAGTACTTTTCCCATCTTGCTCATGAAACTGATATTTTATACAAAATTATCATTAATCTATTGAAGTATATTAAAAACACATTGATTATTGCAATAATGGCACTAATCTAAAATTTGATGCTTTTAAAAAACAATCTATTATAGAATCAATTTCGAGTACGAATGGTTGTAAAGTCTATTGCTTTTAATACTAAATAACATCTTATGAGGGATAATTAAAAAGGAGCTACTTAATGCTAGATTAAGTAACTCCTTTCTTCTTTTTTTATCTCATCAGAGTCACATTGCCCTGAGTGGTATATTTAAAGCCATTGATGCATTCAATATCCAACCAGTAACCATATACGTCTGGTTCTAATAATTCACCTTCGTAAGTACCATCCCATCCTGGGTATTGATCCTTTGTTTGGAATACTTCTTCTCCCCATCGATCATATACAATGATTGTAATATTATCAAT
>CALDEO010000135.1 GCA_937942465.1 uncultured Saprospiraceae bacterium | reverse complement strand
GTATACTTAGCTAAGGAATTAAAGAAAAAGAAAGGGGATATATTCAAATATAAAGATCTCGGTACGATGGCTACGATCGGTCGTAATAAAGCAGTTGCAGATCTACCTTCAATGCAGTTGAAGGGTTTCTTTGCATGGATCTTGTGGTTGTTCGTTCATTTGTTTGCTCTAGTTGGAGGTAAAAACAAAATGTTTGTTTTACTTAATTGGATGTGGAGTTACATGAGTTATGACCAATCGTTGAGATTGATTATAAGAGCAAAAAAGTAGTTTCTAGATAATTTTCAAAAAAATAATAATGTAATTGGTTCGGATACCATGACTGTTTGCAGTCAATTGGGGGTGATGTTCTATACTTTCTAGTGAAATATTTATTATTCATTCATTTTTATTTAAAAGGAATAAACTTTTTGTAAATAGAAGTGTTATTATTACAGATAATAGTAAGGCTATT
Source organism: uncultured Saprospiraceae bacterium (assembly GCA_937942465.1). GTDB lineage: Bacteria > Bacteroidota > Bacteroidia > Chitinophagales > Saprospiraceae > JAHDGW01. Next base: position 5,118 of record CALDEO010000135.1, on the reverse strand, counting down.
ATTTATAAAAGTAACATTGTTTAACACAAAACTATTTACCATGATAAAGCAACTCGGATTAAAAGTTTTATTGATTGCAGTTTTAGCATTTACAGTGCAAAGTTGCGCAACGATCAAGCAAGGAGAAGTAGGTGTGAAAAGAAAATTTGGTAAGTTTTCAGATACCAGTTATACCTCTGGATTGAGATTTTACAATCCACTCACCACTAGGATCATTAAGATATCTACCCAAACAGAGAATCTTGAAGTAGGTCTTAATATTCCATCTAAAGAAGGTCTTAATATACAGTCAGAGGTGAGTATTCTTTATAATGTAGAGTCAAAAGAGGCACCTGAGATTCTACGTAATATAGGTGTAGACTATGAAATGAATGTTATACTACCAGTATTTAGGTCCGCTGTGGCTGATGTGTCAGCAAACTATTTTGCAAAGGATATGCATACTGGTGAGCGATCTGAGATTGAAAATGCAATCAAAGAAAGAATGAAGACATATCTAGACCCCAAAGGTATAACGGTAGAAGCGGTATTGATGAAGAGTATTCAGCTACCAAGGACATTGTCCACAGCTATAGAGTCTAAGCTAGAAGCAGAGCAGCAGGCGCAGCAGATGCAATTTGTACTACAGCAGGCAGAGCGCCAAGCGGAGCAAAAGCGTATCGAAGCAAGGGGAGTAAGAGATGCACAGTTGATTATTGCTGAAGGACTAAATGATAAAATTTTAAAATTCAAATCAATAGAAGCATTTGAGAAGTTGGCAAAATCTCCCAACGCCAAAGTAATTGTATCTGACGGTGACCTACCGATTGTGATTGATTAATATAATTCAAAGTGATGTTTGAATACTAATTTGATTAGATAAGCTGCTGGTAGTAAGAAATTACTACCAGCTTTTTTTATATCAAAAGGGTAAATTTTTGAATCGATTTCAAGGTCAATTATTCAATTATTTGCCTTAGTTGGAGGCAAATATAAAATGTTTGTATCATTTGATTTAGTGTGAGTTTCTATGAGGTATGATCACTCTTTTATGTCTATTGCTAAATCTAAGAAGTAGCATTAATAAAAAATAAAACTTAGATCATGTTGTGGTTTTATTTTCTAAAATTAACAATCAATCACTGGATTTATTAGGCTTTAGTGGTTTTAAAGCTTACGTATTAGTACCTAATAATGGCAAATATGGATTCTAGTTAATTTTGAATAAGAGTGGTGACATTTCGATTTTGGGCAAAAAAATTCCCAAGGCGGAGGGCCTTGGGAAAAACCAATATTTTGCAATAATGGTTTTTTGGAGTGCTAGATTTCAATACAAACTTAAGCCATTTAATTGAAATGAGAAGCATTTATGCTAATTATTTTAATAAATTATGTGGATATTCATTTCGAATTCGTCGTAGATCGTTTTGTCACCTAGATTATCAAAGAAACTTCCGCTTCCATACCTCACATCATAATCTGTTCTATCGATTGTCACATTTGCTTTTGCAACACCATCTTTAGCCATTACATCAAACTTTATCTGCTTGGTAGTATTCTTTATTTTTAGATCTGCGGTTACTTTGTAGTCTCCCATCACTCCTCTAGAGGCTACATTTGTGATTGTTAGAGCAGCTGTTGGGTATGTAGCTACACCAAAAAAATCATCAGATTTAAGATGGCCGATTAGCTTGTCTGCAGTTCCACCTGATAGATCGGTGCATGTCATACTGTTCATATCGATTATCAATTTTCCGCCGGTTAACTTAGTGTCATCAAACGTTAACTCTCCAGATGATATTTTGATTAAGCCTACATGACTTCCTGTTACTTTATATCCTTTCCATTCTACTTTACTCGCTTCTGTATCTATTTGTTTTGTTGCGATGTTTGGAGTCGTATTGAAACTCATTAATCCGATAATAGAGATGAATAGTGCTGAAATTAAACTCATAGTTGTACTTTATTTTAGTTAGTTAATAATGAAATACAATATTACGTGTTTAAACATGTAAAAGCAAGCTACTTAGTTATCTTATTAAGCGTTGTAAATATATTGCAATATTATTTAATGGGTTAATTATTGATTAGTAGTCAGTTACGTTATTAGTTGAGGTTGGAGTAACGTAACTTATTTTCCATTGTTTGATAGTTAGTGATATGTTACTTGATTTTCAACTGCTATTCTATGGGTTGCTTATACAATGAGCAGCATTGTTTGGGATATAAGATTTATAGAGCGATGAGATCGTCTGTTGACTAGGGGACAGCGATAGAAGCTTTCGCTGTTTTAGGGGTATAGGGGCGCCTAGGGTATTGTATGAATAAATATTGACTTATAGCTTTCAGTGTGAAAACTATAAGTCAATATACTTTTTTTAATTCCACTCGAAGTGATACGGTAGTCTCATCTGAGCTTTAGTGTCTGTTAGCATTGGTTTATATGATTGATACATATTCCACAATGCTCTTTCTTGTTCTGTAAGCGTTACAGTCTTAAGTGATGTTTTCTTCGTTATGTTTTGAAGTATCTCTTCCCACGGCTCCATTGTGATTTTTGGGTAGTTTACTACTTTGTATTCTTCTACTTTTGCAGATTCTGCTGCTATTGTGATTGCAAGATCAAGATCCCCGATTATATCGACAAGGCCTAGTTCTTTGGCTTTAGTACCTGTCCACACTCTACCTTGTGCAACCTCATGTACTTCGTCTCTCGACATGTTACGACCATCAGCAACTCTTGATAGGAACTGCTCATACAGCTCTTGAGTCATGTTATTCAAGATTTCTTTTTCCTGATCTCTCATCTTTAACATCGGTTGGAAGGCAGTAGCCATAGGTGCTGTTTTTACGGTGTCAAAGTTGATCCCGATCTTCTCGTTGAGCATTTTCTGCACATTGGGCAACATCATGAATACTCCGATAGATCCGGTCAATGTATTAGGCATAGATACGATAGTGTCTGCGCCGCATGATACATAATATCCGCCTGACGCTGCATAGTCACCGTAGGAGGCGATTACCTTCTTACCACTTGCCTTTAAGTTTTCGGTAGCATGCCATATTAGGTCTGATGTCACACTACTTCCACCTGGAGAGTTGACTCTTAATACCACTGCTTTTACCTTATCGTCTTTTGCTATTTCTTCTAGGATTTTAGGAAATTTCTGTTCGTTGATATTTCCATTGTTGTCATTGCCATATTCGACAGTACCTTCCATGTATACGATTGCTATTTGATCATCTCCTTTAGATTTGTTAAAAGTAGATTTAGCTATGTAGTCTTCTATATTAACAAAATTGATCTCGTCTTCTTCATTTGTTTTTGATGCAGCTCTTAGTTTTCGTTCTACTTGATCGGAGTATATTACTTCGTCCAGTAGCTTGTTTTTGAGTGCCGCTGTAGCGGAATAACCACCATACACATCTACAATGCCTGCTAGTGTAGCTTGTGGCATTGATCTATTTGAGGCTATGTCAGATTCAAATATATCCCACATTTCGTCGAGAAACTCTCTCGTCTGTAGCCTATTGTTATCACTCATCTCAGTATATCGATAAGGCTCTGTGGCACTCTTGAAGTTACCGGCATAAAATATGTTCATGTCAAATCCAATCGCGTCCATTGCCTCTTTATAGAATGGCACAACAGTACCAAATCCCTTAAGATCTACACTTCCATTGACATTACTATAGATAGAGTCAGCAGTACTAGCGATGTAATATGCCGATTGCGAATAGTAATCAGAATATGCATAGATAAATTTGCCACTTTCTTTGAAGTCCAATAATGCCTTTTGTACAGCAGATAGTGTTGCAGGAGCGGCAGCGATATTGCTTGTGTTGATGTATATTCCTTTTATTTTATTATCAGTACTTGCATGTTTTATCGTCTTGATGAAGTCCTGCAGACCGATAGCCGATGGGCTATCAAAATCATACGGAGATGTATTTTTGTTATCACTGAGTTCAGTGATAGAGTGATCAAAACCTAACTTCAAAATAGATTTGTTTTTGACTTGATCATCAGCCCCGATTGTAGATAATAAGCCGATCATAATGAGTAGTAGCATAATGATACCAAAAGCGGCAAATACTCCTAAACACGATGCTGTAAAAAACTTAAAAAACTGCCTCATAATCCTTAATTTCTTCCAAATATAAGCCTCATAGCATAGTAATTGTTCAAAGGACCTAATTTATTTCCAAGAGGGTAGTATAGATTATATCTGTTAATTGCTATTAGTTGACAAATTTTATCAAGTATTGCTCTTTATTGGGTATGAATTTTGCTTTTATTTACCTGCATAAAAATAAGTAGTACATCTATGGTGTTCTATTTACTTAAAACACCCAATTACACCTGTGATTATAGAAAGATTTCTACTGGTATTGATGTTGTCCTTCATGGGGATATTCGGCTATAGCCAAATACAAGTGACAGGTGGTGATCAAACACCATATACTCCAGAAAATTTAATTTCTAACATTCTTCTAGGTTCGGGTATTGATATTAACAATGTTGTACATGATGGCACATCATCTTCGGTTGGTTATTTTACCAATGGTATGGCAGATATCGGACTGCAACGAGGTATCGTCATGTCCACGGGGCTTGCCGTTACAGCTGCGACACCCAATGATGCACCCAATACGGGAGGAGTCACATCAACGTCCATTTTTCAAGATGATGATCTAGGAGCACTTACAAGTACTCCGTTAAAGGATATTACTCGTTATGAGATTACTTTCGTACCCACTGCAGATACTTTACGATTCAACTATGTATTTGCTTCTGAGGAGTACCCTGAGTTTGTTTGCTCTAAGTTCAATGATGTATTCGGATTCTTCATCACAGGGCCTAACCCCGCAGGCGGTAACTACGACGGTGTCAATATTGCCAAAATACCAAACTCAACAGGGACTGGATTTAGTAATTTTCCAGTAGCGATTAACTCTGTCAATGGTGGTCTTATTGGTGATAGTGCTTCGAGTGATTGTTCTGGATCTAGCGAGTCGCTAAGTTTTAGTCAATATTATAATGACAACACAGGGAGTACCACCTTTACATTTGATGGTTTTATTGATGCATTCACGGCAGAGGCATTAGTTATACCTTGTCAGGAATATACAATCAAG
>CALDEO010000134.1 GCA_937942465.1 uncultured Saprospiraceae bacterium | reverse complement strand
CCTTCACTACACATATCCTCTGTCAGTCGATATACAAGCATATCATCGACAATACCTCCATCATCATTGGGTATACATGAGTATTGCGCATCACCGACTTTAAGTTTAGCTGCATCATTAGATCCGATGCTCAAGACTAAGTCTAATGCCTCCTTACCTTTGATGATAAACTCTCCCATATGAGATACATCAAAAAGACCACAAGCCTGACGTACAGCCATATGTTCTTCAGTAATATTCTTGTATGATACAGGCATATTGTAGCCAGCAAATTCCATCATTCGGGCACCTAAGCCGATGTGAATATCCGTAAGTGCAGTAGTCTTTAATTCCATTAGTTCAAGATTATTACGTCGACGATCTTGTCACCGACTTCGATGTTATGTACTATATTCATTCCTTCGGTCACCTTACCGAATATGGTATACTTCATATCTAAATGAGGAGTAGGTCTATGTGTGATAAACCACTGAGACCCCTCTGTGTCTTTGCCTGCAGATGCCATACCCACATAGCCTTCGTCGTCATATATTGCGTCAGCTAACTCAGAGTGAACCGTATAGTTAAGTCCTCCATAACCATCACCTCTAGCGCAACCCGTCTGCACCACAAAGTTGGGTACAACCCTATGAAATATTTTGTCATCATAGAAGTTATCATTGACCAATGCAACAAAACTTGCAACCGACTCTGGAGCTCGTTCTACATATGGTTTAAATGTGATATTACCCCTAGTTGTTTTGACTACCACTCTTGTACTATCAGTGACTTGCTTGAGTAAAGACCAATCAATCTCTTTAGAGGATCTTACTCCTCTCTGTACAAACTCTTCATCTTTTAGATACGCAAGACCTTTACTGAGTTCGTTATATGTTTCTATTTCTTTAGGGATGTTCAAGGCATTAAGCGCTTCAGAGATCCACTCAGTACTATCCACAAGTGCTTTTATCTGACTATTAGGATCTGCTAGACTAGTGCCGATAACTGCGAGCATTCCCGCATCCCCGACTTCTACTATTTCTTTATAATAAGCTAAAAGATCTCTACGAGCCCGTCTTGAACCCGCTTTGAAGTAATAATCAAATTTCTCATTGGCTAGAATCGTCTTAAAGGCTCCAGCGATTGCAGTATTAACTACCACTTCATCACTCTCCTCTAGTAGTTTTTTAAGTTCTGGGTATGATGGTGGGTCGTAGCCCAATGCAACTACATAATTGGCTTTATTGTAGATATCCGTAGTTGATTCTATTTTAGCCAAAAGGTCTCTTCTCAGTATATATCTACTGTTACCGTAGTAATGTGGTAGTTGTGATAATATGGCCTCATACACCTTGGCAGCTACTCTATGATCTAGACTGTCTTGTAGTGCTGTCTTATAAATCAATGCATCAGTCGGCACACCATTATTTTTAAGATAGCTAGCTGCGGCTAATCCAACTCTATAGTCTTCATCTTTAATGAGCCCAAATATATCGTCCACCACATCAATATAATTGAACTTGCCATATGCAGCAATAATACTGAGTTTGACTCTATAGTCCTTTTCTATTTTATATTGATTTTTGAGATAACTCAATATCTCAGGGTCTGTCATTTTGCCGAGTGCCTTGGCAAGACACATTCTTATCTGTGGGTCTTCTTCTTTAGTAAAAATCTCTGCTAATCTAAACTTGTATGCATCCAGATCTACGTCCTTCACTCGTTCAAGGTATTGTGCAGCCATCAATCTCGCCTCATTGGGCATACTATTATTGGTCACAAAGTCTACCATTCGGCTAGAGCCTTGATCAGATGATATCCCTCGTATTGCAAATTGATAAATAGATCGAGCTTGACCTAGCAACAAATGCTTATCGTTATCTCTATATGTCTTGATCCCTGATATCATATCAAGGTACTTATCATCTCCCAACTTACCGACAGACTCTAATATTGCTGCATTAAATGGATTGTCAACATCACTCGTGTCCTTTGCTCTAAAAGAAGCGACCAATGACTCTAACTTGGCAGTATTACCAAGCTGCCCCACTGCTCTTGCCGCCATCATACGTACATCGATCACAGGATCTTCCATTAGCGTAAGCAAGCTATCACCGACTAACAAACTAGACAATGAGCAAAATGCTCTTGCAGACAAATACCTCTTGGTAGGATCAGGATCATTGAGTAGATTGCTCAAGCTATCTTTCTTGCCAGCATTGCTTAGATTTAATACCTCTTGAAACTGTGGACTATTGACATCTAATGTCACTGTCGTAAGCTCTTGCTTAATCTCAGGTACACATGCAAACATGAACATAACTGAAAAAATAACAATCAATATTTTAGGTATAAAATCGAATCTCATATGGTCTATTGCATTTTGCTACAAAGCTAATTAATATCGTTGGAGTAGCTTCAAAGTGCTATTAATTTTATGTCCTAATGGACTAGAAAGTTATAAATTATAATGTAGCTTCGAATCATCATTAAATTCTGATTATGAAAAATATTTACTTATTATTATTTGCATTCATCATTAACTTCCAAATATTATCGGCTCAAAAGTTAGTTGACTATAATTTTATAAGCACTGTCACGAAGGCAGATTTTATGAATTCTTTTGGACTTGAGGCAAAGTATGATGTCGATATGTACAAGCTCCGATACGAGACCGATGATATCATGGGTGCTCTAGATACCGCATCGGGTCTACTGCTAGTGCCTGTAGATGCTGAGCTTGCATTTCCGCTACATTGCTCACAGCATGGTACCGTAGGATCAAGAGAGGATGTACCATCTAATCTACAAGGAGGCTATCAACTTGCCCTTATCGTAGCTGCTAATGGATTTGTAACATCAGCGGCAGATTTCCTAGGACTGGGAGATGCTAGAGGTATACACCCATACATACATGCTGAGACGGAGGCATCTGCTGGTATTGATATGTTATTCGCAACAAGAGAGGCACAAGATCAAATCGGATTTACGCTGAATGATCAATTGTTTTTATCAGGATACTCACAAGGTGGTCACGCAGCAATGGCAGCTCACCGAGAGATTCAAGAAAACTACGCTGATGACTTCACCGTAACGGCGGCATCACACATGAGTGGACCATATAGCGTATCTCAGGAGATGACCCAGTTTACTTTAGGAGATGAAGAATACTTCTTTGTTGCATACCTGGCTCATGTTGCCAACTCTATGAAAATGGCATACCCGACGCTACTTGCTGATTTTGAATTAGAGGATATGTTCAAAGCAGAGTACTTAGTTGAGATCAACAAATTCTTTGCTGAGGAGGTAGATTTATTTAC
>CALDEO010000133.1 GCA_937942465.1 uncultured Saprospiraceae bacterium | reverse complement strand
GCTGCAACGACGTCAACATCGTCAATGATGACCACATTATTGGAAATACTTTTACATCCTTGATCATCTGTAATGGTAAGGCTGTAAATCCCAGAAGTTGTTATTTCATTGAGTGCAGTAGTTGCACCATTAGACCACTCTATATCATCTGTAGTGTTATACTCAAGCGTAATACTCTGACCAGCACATATCACATTAGAACCATTAAGATCTAACTGTATACGAGTAGATATACATCCTCCCTCCGTTAAGTGATAGATTTCATTATGATCTAGATCGTAGTGTCGATCGATAGTACCTGATGGCCAATACACGATAACGGAGTCTGTCTGCGTAGTTGTACCTAGGCCAAAAATCTGATTCAAGCTATTCATGATACCGTAGCTCTGTCCTGACTTGACCTCTCTCATCTGTCTACCGATATCACCGTAACATTCTATACGAGCACCGATACCCGGCTTATTGCTGTTTGTGCCTTCGAAGGTAAACTTCAACCAGTTGTTATCATTGGATTCGTTGATGTACATCTCATCTGGTGTATTACCTGATCCAGAAAAACCAATACCATAATTTACAAAAGCATCACTAAATCCATCGTCGTTATAATCCCCAACGGCATACGTATTTGCGTCTTGTATTCCGAAAGGCTTATCTACTTTCACGAAAGTGGTATCTCCATTGTTAAAAAGAATATAACAATCTCCACCACCCGATACTAAGATATCTAAGTAACCATCATTGTCAAAGTCAGTGAATGTACCCTGCAAAGCTACTCCTGTCAAAGGTGAAGGGTAATAATCCAAAGACTCTACAAAAGTACCGTCTGCCTGCTGAATCATCAACTGATGCTGATAGTCATGATTGACAATAAAACAATCTAAATCTCCATCATTATCCACATCTCCAAAGTCAGCAGCCCAACTCTGATATCCTATCTTAAGGCCAAAATCTGCTGCCTGCTCAGTAAAGTTACTATCTCCATCATTGATAAAAAGCGCATTGATCCTCCGTGGGTCGGTAGGATCTCCAGCAAATTGTCGACACTTGGCAATATATAAATCAAGATCTCTATCATTATCAATATCGATCCACGTCGATCCATAGTTGCCAGAGTTATCGGAGACTGGAATCGTCGTCATATCGATCATATCACTCACTACAAGCTGACCGGTACCATCATTGAGATATACCTCACTAGCTGCATCGTCATCACATATAAATGAGTCTAACCAACCATCATTATTGATATCAACGACATTGGATCCTTGTGCATAGAAATCACTTAAGGTAACACCAGATAAGCTAAATAATCCGTGTCTAATTTCCTTTTTAAATATCTTAAGTCCGTCATAAAATCCTGCTACCAATATTTCATTAATACCGTCATTGTCTAGATCACCAGCAGCAATCGTCCATTGATCTCCACCAGAGATATTGCCGATCCGCTCTATGAGCGGTGCATCGATACCTTTGGTCTGATAGGCTACGTATAGTACATTGCCACCATCGAGATACAATGCGTCATCCTTGAAGTCTCCGTTGACATCAGCAAGGCCAATGCATACATTACTTTTGATCTCACCAGCCTCATTGTATGATGGGTGAACCTCAAAAAGCACCTGTGCAGACAAGGCCTGTACAGCTAAACATAGAATAATCGAATGAAGGTATCTCATGTAAAAACTATTAATTTTGGTATAGCACACTTGAAATTAATCAAAATAGCTCGTATTGATTTACTCTTTATTATCTTTCCGCCTGATATCCATTGCAGAGGCAAGCATTAAACTAGCAAATGTCGTACAAAAATACTGTTCATCAAGCGAGTAAAGCACTTAAGTACTATGTACAAGCTAAGTCAATATATCAACTACACTCCCCTGCATTATACCAGCTTGCTAACAATACATTGGATGCAAGTAAGGCCTTTTATATACAACGAAATATAGAGACCGAACGTCAACTCCTACTCGCATCAAAAGAGGAAATCGATTTTGTAGAATACGGGGCTGGTAGTATCAATGGAAAGCGTAAAGTAGCGCAAATAGCAAACAGTAGCCTATCAAGTCTGTGGCAATGTAGCATCATGTTTAATCTTGTGGAGCACCTCAAACCGCAGACTGTACTTGAGCTAGGTACATCGCTAGGTATCAGTAGTGCATATTTGGCTGCAGCCAAAAAAGACGCCAAAATAGTAAGTCTAGAGGGTAACCCCAGCTCGGCACATATCGCAAAAGGTATCGCTTCCAAACTCAATCTCAATAACTTAGATATACGTATTGGGTCATTTGACGAAACCCTAAAACAAGCTTGTGATGACCTCAATACCGTCGACATTGCATTCTTAGATGGTAATCATCGTAAAGATCCTACTATCGAATATTTTGAATTACTCCTACAATACACTAACGAAAAAAGTGTTCTTATTTTTGATGATATACACTGGTCGCCAGATATGTCAGCCGCATGGGAGTATGTACAAGCACATCCGCGAGTGACTAGTACGATAGACTTATTCTATTTCGGTATCGTTATACTTGATCCGGCATTCTTGGATAAGCAACATATCTCTTATATCGACGCAAAGTATAAGCCTTGGCAAAAGTACTTGTCAGAGTAATGCATTGGCGCAAGCCTACGCATCCAACTCATCACCTACCACCTATAACTCAGGTACTTTCCATCTTGTCTCTGATACAGGTATAGAGTCTACTTTATTGGTTGCTTTACCGGCTCTACTCTTATCTCTGATCATAGCCCATGTCATGACGAGACTCGTACCGATAATAATGAATAACAAGATCCCTTCTGAAAATGCCTCTACCTGTACTGACTTAGGTATTGCATAGTACAACAATACGGTGATCAAGCCTCTAGGAGCTATGTACAACTGCGGCATAATATCACTACCCAGACTTACTCTCAATAGAGCGAATCTAACGATATAGATAACGATAAGGCACAGTAGAGATACACCTACTACACTCCAGCTTGCGAGTGAAGAAAATACGATCGTAATACCAAAAATCACAAAGAAAAATGTCCTCACGACGAATGCAGTTTCTAAAGTGACTACATGGAGTCCGTGGTAGATATCGTTGGCTTTATTTTTATCAAGTAATTTCTTGAGTGGACCTTTA
>CALDEO010000132.1 GCA_937942465.1 uncultured Saprospiraceae bacterium | reverse complement strand
GTGGGTCTACCTGATATTTCTCTTTCCAACTTCTCTGACAGAGGTCCCATCAATGGAGACAAGACTGTCAAGATTATATATTTATATAGAAAAAATGAAACCGTCACGAGAGCTAGGCCGCTTGCGGCAGCTGCTACTTTCTGTATGATGGATTTACCCCAATCATAAGGATAAAAATCAACGAGAAAGTCACCTATGTATCCAGAGGATATATAAGAAAGATACAAAATAATACCTCCCAAGGAAAGAGAAATTAATCCAGATACGTACACATAACTCCAGAGCTTATATCTACCGATAAGCTGGAGTGCTGTTATATACGAACTTATACCTAAAACAAATTGAGAAAACATATGACTTAGTATTAAGATGTCAAGATATAATCAAATTGCATGACTACACCTATAGATTATATAGATGTACGGAAATAATCGGCTAATCGACCTTTTTCTTTCTTTTAGTTTTAAAGAATTCAACGATTTGCTTCTCTTTCAAGAACCCTAGATCTAAGAATGTTGTTTTCACAAATTTCTTAATATCCTGGTAGTCTTTTCCTCTCTTATCAAGGTATACCTTCTTCAATTTCTTGATATAAGCGAAGCTAATATCCTTAACTGACTGGTTAAACTGCTGATTAGAGAATATAGACATGTATGCAACAAAGGTCTTATTCATCTCGAAGTACTCGTGATAAGCACGAGTTTCGATATTTTTCATAAAGATGCTGAAGTATCCTAAAATTGTATTTCTTAGACATTCGTTCTGTACAGATAGTCCTTCATGACTATCATAATAAGCTCTAGTAGCATCGACAGCGTCTTCGTCGGCATACCCATTTGCATTGATGATATCCATTAGATTAAAATACTCTGTCACTTCATCTTTAACCTTTCGAGTCACCACTCTGGCAAGTCTTTCAGCAGAAGCTGGTGAATCAGGAATTCTATTTTTGTGGAAGTTATTAAGAATATCAAAGAAGTCATCTTCAAATACCGTATCACTTTCTCTTATTTGATCTAGTGACTTAGTGATACTTTTAAGTGTTGCAGCGTCTAATTCTAATGACTTAGCTGCAAGGATAATAATTTCACAATATTCATTGCTACCGATAAAATCCATGTTCTCTACAAAATCCTTAATTGCAGGATTAATAGAAGTATTGTCAAACTCCTTGCTTGATCTATATACTATAAACGATTTTAATGAAGGAGCAACATGCTTTAATTCATGGATTGTAGTTGGAAATTCTGCTGTTTGATAATTTAATGTTTCAAACTGTTTTCTAAACTTTACTAATCCAGTAAGTCTTATTGATTGATCACGGTATCTCTCAAGCTTTTGAGCCATCAAGAAAGACTTTACTCTTTTGTTAGAAATTGAATTAACTAAACTTGTAATCCAGATGTCACTACTTAAAGCAAATCCAATTTGTACCGCTTGCCCTACTCTTAACTTCAAAATTTCAAAGTTATTAGAGTTACAAATAGACATCAAGATGTCTTTAAAGTGATCTTGAGGTCTGATATATTTGATTCTATCATTAATCTCTCCTCTCAGTACTACGTAACCTAAAATTCTCGGTAAATACAAACCTTCAAATCCTTCATCTCTAAGCTTATCCTCTAACGTTACTAGTTGTAACGGATTATTAAGAGCTACTTCGTTGTGAAGGTTCTCTATATGAGGTTCGTAGGCTGCTCTTAACTCTTTATAGATTTCTTCCTCTTCATCTTCTAAGTATCTGCTTAAGATTTCAGAATTCTGAATGGTTGACTTTATATTTTCTAAAGTCTCTATATATTTCTTGTCAAGAGTTTCCATGAGTTAGATTGAAATTAAGTTAAATGTAACTACTTAATATACCACAACCTGATAAGATTTTAAGCTTACCAGGTCGTAATATTATATTAATATTTTCTAAATACCGATGTCCTTATCGGTGCCATATTTAGGCTTCGTCTTTTGTTTCTTCTGCTGCTGGCGCTGCTTCTTCTGCTGGAGCTTCAGCCACTGCATCTGCTGCTGGTGCCTCTGCTACTGCTTCTTCAACAACTGCTTCTGCTTCATTAGCTCCTTCTTGAAATTCAGAACCTGAATCTGCATCTGCAGTTTCTCTGAACTCAGAACCTGTATCTTCTGCTACTTTTGCTGGAGGAGCTTTAGCTACACCAGAAATTGCTGCATGTCTGTCTAATAATTCTTTAGCAGTAACTGCAAATCTTTCAGCTGTTTTAGCATCTTTAGTTGCGATGTAGTCTTCATACAACTTGTCGGCTGCATCTTGAGTCATTGCACCTTTAGAAACTCCTCTTTGAAGGTGTTTTCTGTACATTACTCCTTTGAATCGTAGGATTGCTCTTACTGTATCCGTTGGTTGAGCACCTTTCAATAACCATTCATATGCTGCATCTCTATCCAATTCGATAGTTGCTGGCTTAGTCATTGGGTTATACGAACCGATCTGCTCGATAAACTTACCATCTCTTGGAGCTCTTGCATCTGCAATGATCACATGGTAATAAGGTCTCTGCTTACGACCTCTTCTTGCTAATCTAATTTTTACTGGCATAATACTAAAATTTAATTTGGGTTAACCAAGCTCCATTCACTCGAATATCGAGTATCGAACTTTTAGCGACTGCAAAAGTAGTGATTTTATTTAATATATTCTCTGTAATTTTTATCCTAGAAATTTAACTTCAATCCAGCAGAAGGAATAATAGGTAATTGATTCACTCTATCATACTCTACTCTATCAAAAAAGAAGATATTTTCTCGGTCATATAGGTTGGATACCGAAGCAACTAACTCCATATTAACGTATTTAGAAAACTTAATTTTCTTTGTCATTGAGAAATCCAATCTATGAAAACTTGGTAGTCTTCCACCATTTCTAGTATCCGAGTATATAATTCCTATTTCATCAGGATTCGCAGTTACCACATCAGTACTTACACCATCCCCTAGATTATTATAATCATAGAATGCCTTTGTCTGTGTGAATGGGAATCCAGATCCGAAGTTCCATCTTAAACTTACAGACCAATCTCCAGTATCATCCAAGTCATATGTCACCAATGAATTCACATTGTGACGTCTATCGAATACCGTAGGGTACGTCTGCTCGCCATCAAATCTATTAACAAAGCCATATGAGTACGTCATCCATGCATATATTCTCTTCTTTTGATACTTCAAAGAAAAATCAATACCATATGCCTCACCTTCTTCACTACTGTAATCAGGGTCTGATGCCAATATTTTGTTTCTATTGACTATGATCAACTGTGGGAAATCTTTTAAATACCCTTCTACGTTAAATAGTATATTATCAGTCAAGTCAATTTCTAATCCTCCAATATAATGAGTTGATTTCTGTAAATTGTCCGTCGTAAATCCTCCACCAAATGCTGCAACTTGAGATTCTGGACCAGATAAGAAACCAGAGAATAAATTGACAACATCTCTCTCGTTAGATGTACTCAAGATATTCTGCGTATACATACCTGCAGCTCCTTTAAATCTCAACCAGTCAGTAATATTGTACTTTATACCTAACCTAGGCTCAAATGAAGCCTTGCTTTGAGATGCATAGTACTGAACTCTTACTCCAGGCTCAATTACAAGATCATTAAATACCCTTCTATAACTTAAGAACCCAGAAAATTCAGTTGTATTCTGCTCTTGATTTAGACTTAGTCCGAATGGGTTTACAAATTCAAAATTGGTACGAATACTTCTAAGTTC
>CALDEO010000131.1 GCA_937942465.1 uncultured Saprospiraceae bacterium | reverse complement strand
ACCTGCATACTTACAGTCTATATCCAATAAAAAAGGCCCAGAACAAATCTGAGCCTCAATTAATCTATTAATTTCTCTACACTACTTCAATCGGACACCATTTTTGAAGTTCATTACATATGCGTTAGGATATTCTCGTTGCACATATAGCTTCATAAACTTAGTTGCTTCTTTCTCTGAGTCATAAGATCCGATCAAATAGTAGTAAAAGTCTTTTTCTTTATACATCTCTACACTAGAGTGCTTCTTATAAATTTTATGATCCGCTGGGAGTTCTAGATTTGCATAATGGATAACAATCTTATGCCCATTTAAGCTTGTGTTAATTGGGCTAGTTGTGTTTCCAGCGGTAGCCTGGGTCGTATTTATTGCATCAGTACTTTTATTATTGATAGCACTCAATTCCTGTGATTTCTGTTCTTCAAGCTCTTTTAACTTTGCCTTTTCAGCTTCCATTGCTGCTTTCTGTATAGCAAGCTTTTTTGCTTGCTCCTTTACTTTCGCGGCTTCATTGATAGCTGGGTCTATAGGGGTAGTTGCCTTTGTTTCTTCGTCCAGTTTCTTATCCAGTTTGGCAGTTTCTATAGCTACTTGATCCTCTATGTTCTTTTCAGAAATCTTAGTAATCGTAGATCCTGATGTTGCTTTCATTTCTGTTTTTACTGATTCTACTTTCTTCTCAACTGTTTCTGTAGATATCTTAGTATCTATAGTTGGCTTCTCGACTGACGGCATTTCTTTAGTCAGCTCTTTCTCTTTTACAATAACAGTTTGCTTCGACTCGATAGCTTTCTTCTCCTTTTGATTTGCCATCTCTAGCGCTTTTGTTTTTGCAGCTTCCTCTTTAGCTATCGCTTTCTTTAGCTCATCAGGTAGTTCTCCACCTGCAGGTACTCGTATTTGATCCTCATCTGACAGTGCTAGTACCATTGCTTCCATATCCGCATCGGTCTTCATACGCAAGAGACTCTTATATTCTTCTGGTGCTTGTACACCTAATACTTTGAGCTCTGTACGACGATTTTGCTGATGCTCCTCATCAGTACATTTTACTCCGTCGGCACATTGATTGACTAGTTGCGTCTCTCCATATCCCTTAAAGCTGGTTCTATTTTTTCTGACTCCACTATTCGTTCTTAAGTATCTCAGCGCCGACTCTGCTCTTTTCTGAGACAAGTCCATGTTATACGCTGCTTTACCTCTACTATCGGTATGCGAGCCTAGTTCAACATTAAGTCTTGGGTTATCTTTAAGGAATACACCTACTTTATCTAACTCCTCAGCTGCATCAGGTCTAATATCCCATTTGGCAAGATCATAGTAGATTTTTTCTAATTCGATTTTCTTACCTACGAATAATGGATCTAGTTCTACATTCGCGAGAAGCGTACCGTTACTATTGCCACCGGTAAGGTTATCAGCAACATCTGGTCGTACATCCCCTATCCCTTCGAAACAAAGGATGCAATCTTTCACATCTACGAAAGCTTCTAACCTCTTAGACAAATAACCTTCTTTACGTATCAATAACGTATAATGATTTCCTTTTAATAAGTTGATCTTAAAATCAGGATCCATGTGGTCTTTTAGATTCAGTATCTCCTTTTTAGTTGTATTATTATACACTTCAATATGAGCTCCTTTGATTGCATCGACTGGCACTTCATTATCTAGCTTCTTGTTAGCTAGAGTAATCTCAAATATATAACCTGGTGCTCTTTGCATTTCAGTTTTAACAAATACTTTGTCACCATCTGACTTACCTAGAAGATCTAAGCTATGCTCCGTCTCATGAAAAAGGTCTTTGGTAGCTATCAATGTTATGCCTCTTGCAATCGGTAGTGTCATCGTGTAGTTACCATCACGATTACTAGATGTAGTTGCTATCAGTCCATCAACTGGATGATATGCCTTGACGATTACTTCATTGAGGTATCCACGATTTCCCGTTTCATATGCATAGCCTTCTACTATGACAGATTGAGAAAAAACGCTTAATGGAAGTAAGAGCATAACTGCCCAGCTAATAATGTTTTTCATGGTTGGTTGCATTTGTTTTCATTCGCCTACAGGCAAACGTCTATAATATAGACCCTGTTATTGATGTAAAGTTACGTCTTGTAGTTGACTTTATTGCTCTTGTGGTATAATATACGTCATGATAGGCATATTGTACCAGTATTATGAGCTTCATTATCTCATTGTCTACATAGAATATGTTGAGCAAACATAACAACACAGATAGGACTCATTATGCCTTTTCCTACATAATCTTGATCACTATTACGACAATAATTAGGTCATTAACTTACTAAAGCATCATGAACTCTGATAATCTGGCAACAAAAGATTGTTCTCAGAGTTAAGTAAAAACTAATGTCATTTTGTACATTCGAGCCAAAAGTAACACGTTATGAAGATTGTATTTATGGGTACCCCTGACTTTGCCGTTGCATCACTCAAAATATTGGTGGAGCATAAGTATGACATCGTCGGAGTCATCACATCGACAGATAAGTATGGTGGTCGAGGAGGTAAGGTACTCATGGAGTCAGCAGTCAAAAAATATGCTGTCTCGCAGGGTCTTTACGTAATGCAACCTAAAAACCTAAAAGCACCAGAGTTTAATGCCGAACTAAAAGCACTTAATGCGGATGTGCAAATCGTCGTAGCATTCAGGATGTTGCCAGAGATGGTATGGAACATGCCTCCTATGGGAACGTACAACCTCCATGGGTCTCTTTTACCAAAGTATCGTGGTGCTGCACCTATCAACTGGTCTGTCATCAATGGCGACACAGAGACTGGTGTGACGACATTCAAACTGAAGCACGAGATAGACACTGGAGCCATCGCATTGCAAAAACGTCTACCAATACACCTAACAGACAATGTAGGTGATGTACATGATCGCATGATGGCTGTAGGTGCTACAGCAGTACTAGAGACCGTACAAATGATAGAAAATGAAACGGTAGTCCTGACTAAACAAGATGATGCTTTAAAATCGAAAGCCCCAAAAATATATACAGAGACTTGTGAAATCAACTTTGATCAAGAAACGAAAAAAGTATATGACTTCATCAGAGGACTGAGCCCATACCCAGTGGCTTGGACGACCTTACATGGTAAAAAACTAAAAGTATATAAAGCAGATATTTATCAGCCAGAGATCACTGATGACGAAACACAAATAACTGTAAAACCAGTGAGTGATTTATCACCAGGTAGCGTAAGCAGTAATGGAAAAAATGAAATACTTATTGACTGCAACGATGGGCAGTTGAGTATTAAAGAATTACAGTTATCTGGTAAAAAAAGAATGGATGTATCGTCTTTTCTTAACGGATACAATTGGTTGAGTAACTCGCAGAAATAATAGTAGAGGCTTTATCCCAAATAAAGTCCAAAATCCTAAGATCTGGTAATGATCTCATCTCAACTAATTCGGTGCTTGTAGAAGAAGCTACTTCGGTAAGTGATGGAGCGGCGTCCCCTCTAGAATACAAAAACGCAGCAGAACTCATGCTCAATATTAATGCCAAGCAGAGGATTGATTTTTCAATTGATTTAGATCGCATAATAATAAATTGGTTAGATTTTCGTCTGTGGTGTTACACATTACAATAACAGTCACAAAAATATAACGAGGGATGCATCAAAGAAGTTACACATAAGTTAAAATTATTTATTTCGGAACATTTTACTCAAATCACCATTAATACATGTTCATGTGTTTAATTACTTTACTACAATTTCGAATGAAACATTAAAAATCTAATATACAGCTATATACACATTAAAACAATAAATATATAAAACCAATATCAAATAATACCTGGAATAGAATTTAGTAAAGTTTTTGTATAATTCTCCTGAGGATTATTAAATATATCATAAGTACTACCCGCTTCCACTACCTTACCGGCTTGCATAACCATCACTCTATCTGATATAAAATTGATCACACTGAGGTCATGAGATATAAAGATATAGCTCAAATCCATCTTGGCTTGTA
>CALDEO010000130.1 GCA_937942465.1 uncultured Saprospiraceae bacterium | reverse complement strand
GTCATCTCGTCAGAAATGTTGAACTCTTTAGCTGTCATAGTCTCTTCTTGACTATATCCTGCAAAGGATATGAAGAGTGCAAATAATACAATGTAAATCTTCTTTGTCATAGGGTAACAATTTTCAAACTATTCTTTAAGTTGCAAATGTATTTAATTTTAATGACTAAACAAAAATCTTGATGCATTTAACATAACAAGCCCTTTACTTAGTTTACTCATAATAGAAGACTACATTTTTTTTTAGAAGTCACAGATTACAAGATATGACTTTGAAGAATCTTTATCTTCTTAGCCATTTTATAGAAGACCACATATACATAAGGGTTCCCCTATACCAACGCGATCTTTTTTATCTATTAAGTTAAAAAATGCAAGATTCATGCCAATAACACGTACTTATTCTTACTTAACTTTCCGATTTACAATCATTTCTACATTACAATAAAAATTAATGTTTAGTTTTGAACTATGGATTATTTTAATTTGGAATCACAGCAATTACACAACTTAGAAGCTAATTCTATGATGTTCGGGTCTGTCAAGACTAAGACATCCAATGACAAAAAGAATAATAGTTTTTTATTAATAGACGATGGCAATCACACATCTAAAACAACAATTAAGCGTTTACTAGGCCTAAGTAAGCAATTATTGAAGGCTGATTTATTTTATATTGGCTCACTTAATTGTCCAAACAACAAAAAACTAGAAGAATCAATTGCATCATTAATCGAATCTGAATATTCAATAATAATGATCGGGTTTAATGATTTCAAACTTAATAACATCAACAAATCTAATAAAGCAATTTGCTCTCTCAATTCAAATTTTCAAATATCTGATCACATCGAATATTTAAACCTCGGATTTCAGAGGCACCTATCGTTTGTTGACGCAAACAAAACCAATCCATTGGACTTAGGATTGGGTGAATTAAAATACAATTCAGATTTAATAGAACTTGCATTCCGTAATCAAGAATACATTGACTGCAATCTTAACATCCTTAAACGGTCAGAAATATCTTCAAATTCGGGTGCCAACATCAATGGATTATTTTCTGAAGACTTATGTAAAACATTAAAAATTTGTGGTACTACTTCAAACATGAAACTATTAAGGTTTCATGGATTTGAGGATAACGCTTCTTTAGCCGAATCAGAAATAATAGCTGATTGTATTTGGTATTTCCTTGAAGGAAGTAATCTCAATGAATATGAGGACCCTTCATCAACTACCAACACTAAAGAGGTCTTACTTCAATCATCAGATTTGGAGCATGACTACACTTTCATCAAAAGCACAATAACGGATAAAATCTGGTTCAGATCTTCTATCGCTGATAATAAATATAAATATATACCTGTCTCTCAAAGTGATTATCAAAAAGTATGTCAAGATGAAATTCCAGAACGTCTACTAGCCTTTATTTAAATCCAGCACCTCTTCTAATCTCAAACCTCGTGATCCTTTAAGTAATAATGCATCCGCCAACTGGATTAGGTTTTCTATTTGAGTTTTTGCATCAATGACACTACTATATACTTTATAAATATTGGTATTAAGAACATGCTTAAAAACTGCCCCAATAAATACAACATTGCCTAACTCTGACTCGTCAAACATTTGAGCAATCTTAAGGTGTTCCTCATGTGCATACGATCCGAGTTCTAACATATCTCCAATTACAAAGCATTTATTCTTATAATCCAAACTCTTGAATGCAATAATACTAGCTCTCATACTCGTGGGGTTTGCATTATAAGCGTCGAGGATAAAGTCTACCCCACTCTGTTTTATTATTTGAGACCTATTATTAGATGGTATGTAATTATTTATCGCTTTACTTATTTCAACTATACCTACATTAAAATACTCTCCTATTGCAATTGCTAGACTTATATTTTCCAATTGAAAATCACCGATTAAGTGAGTATCAAATATTTCACCCTTATATTGAAATTTAAGATAGAACTCTCCTCTATTTTGAGTTTTACCCTCTTTATTATAAAAAACTACCTTTTGATAGTTATCCAACAGGTTTACCAATAGAGCATCATCTTGATTTGCAAAAACACTTCGATCATTACTCTTTAAGTAATGATACATCTCATATTTACCTTTAATTACACCTTCTACTCCTCCAAAACCTTCAAGGTGTGCCTTTCCTATATTGGTTATCAATCCAAAGTCAGGATGTGCTATATTACACAATGCCTCAATTTCTAATTGATGATTGGCTCCCATTTCAACAATAATGAAATCATCGTCTACACTTGCTGACAACAATGTCAGCGGTACTCCTATATGGTTGTTAAGATTACCAATAGTACAAGTTATCTGAAATTTCGATTTCAGCACGGCCGCGATTAACTCTTTACATGTAGTCTTGCCATTACTACCCGTAAGTGCAATAACCGTCCCTTTAAATTGGAGACGATGAAAACTAGCTAAACCTTGCAAACATTCTAAAACATCACTGACTAAGATATACTGTGAAGACAACACAACTTCTGGGTCATCCACTACAGCATATAATGCGCCATTCCCAAGAGCCTTTTCTGCATACTTGTTACCATTAAAGTTTTCGCCCTTTAGGGCAAAAAACATACTATCAGATTTAATCTTCCTGGTATCCGTGCAGATACCAGAAGTCAATAAAAAAGCTTGATATATTTTGTTTATTTCCATGATTTAATTAAAAATGCCTTTGTAAATTTCTCTACAAAGGCATTACTTATTTATTTAAAGCATTCGCTTATTTATATCTTCTCTGGATCTTACGACCACCTTCTTTAAATTCATTACCACCAGTATCTTCGTTACCAGCAGGTCCTCCTACTCTAATCATTGCACATCTAAAACCTAAAGTCTTATCAGCTTTTGCTTCATCTTTAAACCTTCTAGCACCTGGAGACAACCAGTATAATCTATCAGCCCAAGATCCACCTTTGATAACTCTTACACTATCATTGATCAATGTATACTCACCATATCCATAAGAAACAAACTCTTTGTTGTCACCATCTTTGTAATCAACAACGTTTCCACTTTTATAATTTTCTCTTTCAGCTACTTCGTCATCTTCTACCATTCTGTATTGAAGTCTACCTAAGCTATCTTTTTCAGCAGCTCTACCGTCTTCATCAAGAATAATTTCAGAGAACTTGTTTCCTCTATATGGATTCAAATCATGGTTTTCTGCATCACTCAATGTCATACTTGTCAAAGGTCTGTAAACGTCAGCTGTCCACTCACTTACATTACCTGACATATTGTATAAACCAAAATCATTAGGGAAGAAGCTTCTTACAGGACCAGTACTTGACGCATGATCATTTAAGTTACCTGACATACCCATATAATCTCCTCTACCTCTTTTAAAGTTAGCTAAGATTTTACCTTGGTTACCATTTCTCTTCTGGTATCTAGCAGTACGTCCATTCCATGGGTAGATTCTTCTATCCGTGATATTTTCATCTTTTCTAGTATTCTGATTTCCTTGTAAAGCAAGAGCAGCATATTCCCACTCAGCCTCTGTAGGCAATCTATAATCAGGTAACATGATACCATCATCAAATTCTACTTGTCTTTCTCCACCAGTCTGTAGATCAGGAATGTTTTTTCTAACATCACCTTGATATTGTCCAGCCAAATATGATTTAGTATCAAAATTGTCTGAATCTATTTGATTGGTGTTTAAGTTAAGTATTCCTTTCTCTATTAGAATCATTTCATTCACTCTGTTGGATCTCCATTTACAGAATTCATTCGCTTGATTCCAGTTAACACCTACTACAGGATACTCATCATACGATGGGTGTCTGAAGTATGTTTCTACAAGTGGCTCGTTAAAAGCTAACTCCTCTCTCCATACTAGAGTATCAGGTAATGCCTCTCTCCATACTTGAGGATAAGACTTATAAGTACGTCTTGTCCAGTCTAGATATTCTTTCCAGTCAATATTAGAAACTTCCGTCTCATCCATATAGAAAGAAGATACTGTAACTCTTCTAGGAACATTGTTCCATTCAAAGGATACATCTTCTTCGGTAAGTCCCATAGAGAACGTACCACCTTCTACAAGGACTAGATTAGGACCGTTAACTTGTCCTTCGTAGTCTTTTTTCTCGAATCCACCCCATTCAGGGTCATTGTACTTCCATCCAGTTGCTGACGACCTCTCACCGTCGCCTTTACTACAAGATGTCATCAACATTGAAGTTGAAAAAATACAGATTAGTGCTAAAAAATAATTCTTCATTAGTAAGATCAATTTTAAGAATTCCAAATATATACAAAAAACTAACTCATTACGCTAGATTTCTCATCAAATTATAAAAGCATAAATTATTCCACAAATTTAACGGAACAAAGAAAGACAGTCATTAAGCTTAGATTTCTTGCTCTTAAGCCCGTAAAGATTGATCAAAAGACCAATCTCATGACTCCCTCCAGACCCAATACTGAGCTCTGAAATAGTATAATCAAAACTGTAACCAATTTTAAAAGGACCTTGCTTTACACCTACAGATGCGATTAACGCATCATTATTGCTCCAAGCGTTGCGATACCATAGACCTACAAAAATACTTTTAATTGAGGTGTATGCTCCTGCGTTGATTTGATAAAAATCTCCTTGTTTCTCAAATAACAAGTTAGGTGTAATAAACGATCCCTCATCACGTTTATTGCCACGATCAAAGTTTATTTGATAACCACCATGTATAGAAAACCTTGCCGGCAAGTTACTATTGGAGCGATCAGACTCTAAAAATGACTGCTCGGGAGAATTCAAGTGGTCAATGGATACACCTACATAATATAAAGGACCTGTAAACAAGAAGCCCGCAGATATATCTACATAACTTATAGAGTTAATACCATTATTGTTTTCATTGGATGGGATCACTGAGCCTCCCTGCGTAATGATGCCATCAGCTTTATCGATCTGATTACCAAATATAAGTTTAGACCAATCTATACGTTGTTGTACAAACCCTAATCCACCTCCTATCTTCAATTGATAATCTCGATTGATCTTAACACCATACGAGTACATACCAGAGATCTTTAATGATTTTAAACTACCATCACCCTGATTGTCTGATAAAATCCCAAAGCCTACCCCACTATTGTATTTATCAACAAATTGATCATAGGACGCATTATATGTTGTATATACATTACCTAAGTTAGGCCATTGATTTCTATAAGTAAGACTTACTACTGGGTTATCAGAGATTCCCGCGAAAGCAGGATTAACTGTAAGTGGTGCATTATAAAACTGACTAAACACAGGATCTTGAGCAAACAAAACTTGCCCACAAAGCATTAATGCTATTATTATTGTGACTAGGTTCTTATTTTTTCTTGGTTCTGTATTCAATGAGACACTTTTTACAAAGATCAAAAAAATCGCAATAGTTCTATATCTTTAACGTTTTGGTAACGAATAAGATCATTACTGATCACTAATACTTTTACATGCAATATCATACCAAAATATTATTAACATCACTTATAACGCTAATAGCGCTACATATTAGTGCTCAATCTGTTAAAAATATAACAGAACGTCTTGATTGGTACAGTAATGAGATACTTGTAAGCCCCAATCAGGATAAGCTACTAACAGTGTGGTCTATCGATCAAGGACAAGCAAATATCAAGCATCCTCAACTCCCTAGATACAATTATCGATGGGCTTTGGACACAGAATCCGACATATCGGTGGAAATAATCACCAAATCAGCCTCATCTATAACGTTGAATGACGACAAAACTATAGAATATATTAAAGCCAACTATGATATCCAGACTCATGTAACACAAGAACGCAATCAATTTTATGGTTCTCTGAGTTTTATTCCCGTAAGGAAAAATGGATCATTGTATGAAAAGTTAGATGCTTTCAAAATAATAATCAATGAAACTCCTAAAAACAATAATACGGCCTACAGGACACCACCCAACACTGAGGTGTCTGTACTTGCGACTGGAGATATCTACAAATTTAAAATAAGCGAGACTGGGGTACACAAACTCTCGTACTCATTAATAAAAGACGCTTTAGATGAGAATATAGATGATATAGATCCCAGAAATATATCGATATATGGAAATCAAGGCGGTAGACTACCTCAAGCAATCATAGAGGACAGAGCTGATGACTTACAAGAAATACCTATCATGATAAGTGGAGAGTCAGATGGATCATTTGATAATCAAGACTTCATATTAATATATGCTGAAAGTGCCGATAGATGGTCATATGACTTAGAATCACCTAAGTATACATTCGATAAGAATATTTATGCAAATGAAAATTATATATACCTCAAAGTAAATACCTCTGCAGGTAAAAGACTTGCTACACAGACTGCTCTAAATGTACAAGCTGAATATAATACTGACAGCTACGATCACTTAATGCGACACGAAGAAGATAGAGTCAACTTGCTTGGGCAGTATGCATCTACTCAAGGATCAGGACAATTATGGTTTGGATCTAGCTTCAATATTGAACGAGATCAGGACTTTAGCGATTTCTTTAAAGCCGACAACGTGGTCGCTGGCAGTGATGCAAGTCTAGAAATTTCATTTGCAGGCAGGAGTAGTGTTAACTCATCCTACAGAGTCCAAGTAGATGGCAACACTTTTAGCAGAAGTCTATCTAGAGTTGATGTAGATGAAATCGAAAATAGATACGCAAGCAACCTCAAAATAAACGAGAACATAATAATAAGCGGTAACAACCCTTCAGTATCTGTATCCTACCCGGAAGTGGGAGCGACATCAGAAGGATGGTTAGATTACATACAGTTGCTATTGCGTAGAAAACTAGTATTGTCTAATAACCAGTTAATATTTAGTGATGCCAATAGCTTAAGTGCCAACAATACGGAGTATGTGATCAACACTACCCCATCCGATATTCAAGTATGGGATGTTACAGATATGCATAGCGTACGTAAAATGGATATTAGCCAACAAGGCGTAACTGCACGAATAAAAGATAATAAAACAGATCAGCTAGGAAGGTATTTAGCTTTCGCTAATAATGGGGACTTTATGACTCCTGTATTTGAATCTAAAGTTGCAAATCAGAACATACATGGTATCACTGATGCCGACATGATTATAGTTTACTACAAAGAATTTGAAGATGCAGCTGTCAAACTAGCAGAATTTAGAAGTAATCATGATAACATCAAAGTTGAGGCTATCGAAGTCACTAGTATCTACAATGAATTCTCATCAGGTAGAGTTGACCCTACAGCAATAAGGGATCTATCAAAGATGGTCTACAACAGAAATCCTAACTACCGATACCTGTTGTTATTTGGTGATGGCTCTTATGATTATAAAGGTCTCACTCCTGGTCTACCATTTGGAAGTCTAGTACCAGTATATGAATCTAAGGTAAGTCTCGATCCTATCGATGCCTTCCCTACAGATGATTACTTTGCATTATTAAGTACACAAGACGGTGGCAATCTAGTCGGAGAACTAGAGATCGCAGTGGGTAGAATACCAGCAAAAACATTAAATGAAGCTAATATAGTTGTGAATAAAATCATCAACTATCAGACAAGC
>CALDEO010000129.1 GCA_937942465.1 uncultured Saprospiraceae bacterium | reverse complement strand
GTATGTGATCTATACACTTTTGTTGCATTAAATGATGAAGGTATCGCTTATGCAGGTATTGAGACTTTTGATGACGGAAGTTGGGATAACTGTGGAGTTGATTATATAAGAATAAGTAGAATGACTACCAATGGTTGTCCTCAACCAGCAGGAGGTGAATTACTTAAATTCTGTTGTCGTGATGTAGGTACTACTCAGATGGTACAACTTACAGTATATGATATGGCTGGTAATAGTAACAGTTGTATGGTTGAGGTAGAAATACAAGATAATGTTGCACCTATTATTTCATGTCCAGCTGATATGACTATTGACTGTAGCGCTTCATTGACTGATTTAAGTCTATATGGGACAGCAACAGCAACGGATATATGTAATGCAACGATCACAGAGACTAGCTCTCAGTTGATTGATGGATGTACTAAAGGATCTGTTACAAGAGTATTTACTGCAACAGATGCTGCTGGTAACACTTCTTCTTGTACTCAGACTATTACAGTAAGTAATTTAGAACCATTCACAGTTAATGTTAATAATCCTCTAGATCCTACAGATGATGTAGTGTGGCCATTAGATTTATCGATTGATGGATGTGTAAGCTCTAATATTGATGCAGATAACTTAGATGCGCAATATGGATACCCTACAACTACAAATAAAAACTGCTCTAGTATTGCAATAACATATGAAGATGTTGTTTTCCAATATGTTGATGGAGCTTGTTATAAAGTATTAAGAACATGGACTGTTGTTGACTGGTGTCAATACAACCCATTCACACCAGGTGTTGGTCAGTGGAGTTATACTCAAGTGATCAAAATCTTAAATAATACAGTACCTGTTATCACGAAAGGATGTTCTAGTAGCGATGTTGTTATTAATAGTTCGAGTACATGTAGTTCTAATGTAACATTAACTGCAGAAGGTACGGATGATTGTATGATGCCTGAGACATTATCTTGGAGCTACACGATCGATGAAGGTAACGATGGATCAATCCAATACACTGGAGTTACTAATTCAACTTCTAGAAATTTAAACTTTGGTACTCACAAAATATGTTGGACAGTATCTGATGACTGTGGTAATACAGATGATTGTTGTTCTGTATTCACATTAGAAGATACTAAAGCACCAACACCATACTGTCTAGATGCGATTGTATCAGTATTGAATCCAGTAGACGAAAATGTAAAGATTTGGGCTAGTGACTTCAACAATGGAGCTAGTGACAACTGTGATAATCCTGAAGATGTAAGAATATCATTCTCATCTAATGTAAATGATATTTCAAAAACATTCACATGTGGAGATATTGCTAATGGTATCATTGACACATTCGAAGTTGATATCTGGTTTACTGATCTAGCTGGTAATCAAGACTTCTGTACTTCAAGATTTATCCTACAAGATAATCATGATATATGTACAGATGTAGTGACACCGAGTATGAGAGTAGCTGTAGCAGGAGCCGTATTTACTGAAGATGACAAAATGGTTACAGATGTAAGCATGATGTTGATGGATGAAAACATACAATCTCCTCAATATCAAATGACATCACTTACAGGTGAGTATGCATTCGAAGACCTTAATATGTACGGTGACTTTATGTTAGAGCCTACTAAGGATACTGAATATATGAATGGTGTATCAACACTTGATTTAGTGATCATGCAGAAGCATATCTTGGGTATCAAGGCATTAGACTCACCTTACAAGATGTTAGCAGCAGATATTAACTCATCTGAGAGTATCTCAGCTATTGATTTAATCCAATTAAGAAAGTTAATCTTAGGTATCTATGATGAGTTACCTAATAACAAGTCATACAGATTTGTAGATGCAAATCAAGTTTTTGATGATGTATCTGAGCCATTCCCATTCAACGAAAATAAAGAATTGCTTGATGTTGATGTAGACATGGCTGATAATGACTTTATCGCTGTCAAAGTAGGTGATGTTAACGGTTCACTTACGTTGAATGCGCAAACAGTATCGTCAGAAAACAGAAACGATTATTCAGTAACATTGAAAGCGGAGGATCAAGTATTCACAGATAGAGAGACTGTAGTGGTTGACTTCAAAGTATCGCAAGACTTGATGACTCCTGGTTTCCAAGTATCACTAGACCTTAATGATGATAAATTAGAATTACTAGGTGTTGAATCTAATATTCTAACAATCACAGAATCAAATATCGCATATCAAGACAATGCATTTGGTAATGATAAATTACTAATAAGTTGGAGTGAGGCTACAGCCGAATCAATCAAAAAAGGTGATGTAGTATTGACAGCAACATTCAAAGCATTGACTGCAGGATCACTTAGTGATCAGAATACAATCGCAGTATTAAGTAGTGATGTAGTGAATAGTGAATTGTATACAGATACAGACAACGGATACAACATCCATAACCTGAATCTAGTAATAGGAGCATCAAGTACTTCATTAGATGAATTTACACTTTACCAAAATGTGCCAAATCCATTCGATCAAAGTACAATTATAGGATTCGAAATGTTGCAAGACGAAGATGTAACATTAAGAATATTCGATACGACTGGTAGAGCAGTATATACTCAGGCAGGATCTTATGCCAAAGGATATAATGAAATTACTATTCAAACAGAATCGATTAAGCAAAAGGGCATACTCTATTATCAACTAGAAACTAGAACTCATATAGCTAGCAAGAAAATGATAGTGATTGACTAAAATATAGTGTTGGATGTGTTTTGTGTTGGACGACTATAGACACATCCCAATCAAATCCTTTTTTAAAATATAATTGCCAACAACGAGATTAAAAATATAACGATGAATAAATCTTTAACACTACAAAACAACCAGCTACAACCTACTAGAGGATTGAGCTCACTAGGTCTCCTAGGTTTTGTGATAATTTTAATGTCATTTGCCAGTTCGGCAATGGCTCAGTGTGACTTTACTATGGCCTGCAATGATGGTCTACAAGTATCACTAGAGGGAGATTGTACTTCTGTGATTACTCCAGACATGCTTTTAGAAGGCATGCAAGGAACAAATGCAGACTATACTGTCTCTGTCATGTATCTTGATGGTACTGTTGTACCTAATGCTACCGTAACATTTGCGGAAGCTGGAGATACATTGCAAGTAAATGTAGAACATACCATGTGTCAACTAGCTTGTTGGGGTACAATCATCGTAGAGGACAAGTTAGCTCCTACTTATGGTAATTGTAATGTGGCAGGTATTAACACGGTAACAATAGACTGTGATGAAAATTCTGCACCTACATCGGCAGGAGGATTAGTACCAGTACCGCAAGCAACTGATGGTTGTAGTGGTGTTACTTACACATATGTAGATTCAGAAATAATGATGAACTGTACTAGTACATTTGCTATGCAGATAATAAGATCTTGGACTGCAACAGATGTAGGTGGTAATACTGCCTCTTGTACGCAGACAATTAATATCAATAGAGCATTGGCATCGGATGTTGTTTTTCCAGCTGACTATGTTGAAGACCTCAACACATCTACTTGTTTTACAACATTAGACACTCTAGCTAACGGAGCACCGACTCCTGCTGAGATAGGTGAGCCTATGAATACGAGTTGTCCTAATCTACAAGTTAACTACGTTGATGTAGAATTTGAACTATGTGGTAATGGTAAGAAATACTTAAGAACATGGACTGTATTTGACTGGTGTTCTGGGATATTCGAAAGAGATATTCAAGTTATAAAAATAGAAGATTTAAGTCCTCCAGTTATTCAGTGTGGATTGACATTATTCAGTGTAGAGATAGCAAGTGAGTTATGTGAGACAGACTTCGTTGTACCTCACCCTAATGATGAAACAATCGTTATCGCAGAATGTAGTGACTGGAGTTATAAGATCTCGTACTCTACAGTAGAGGCGCTACCTGATGGCACATGTCCTACGGATTTTCAAGGAGAATTTTTCACAGATAATGTAGTATTCAACAATGACGGTACACTAGATAGTGATGGTTATACCAAAGATGGAACATTTACCGTGACTAATCTACCTAAAGGTTGTGCTTGGATAAAGTACACAATTAAAGATGAGTGTGGTAGAACAGTTTTCTGTACTAAAGATGTTCAGATTATTGATGCATCTAAACCAACACCAGCTTGTGAAGGATATACTGTAATCTCTTTAGATAACGAAGGATGGGCTAAGCTTAACGCTGAAACACTAGATGACGGTAGTTGGGATAACTGTGGTCCTATCGCTAAGTATGAAGTGAGAAGAGTGGATGGATTTTGTGATGATGCTACAGACCTGACTTTTGGTCCAGATATACATTTCTGTTGTACTGATATTATGAATAATCCGATCAAAGTAGAGCTTGGTGTTTATGATCAAGCGGGTAACTTTAACTTCTGTACAGTATACGTTACCGTATATGATGCAATAGCACCGACACTGACTTGTCCAGCTAACTTGACACTTACATGTATTCAAGATGCAACTGATTTGACATTGACTGGTCAACCAACATACAATGATCTATGTGGTAATACTTACCCAACTTCTTATGAAGATGTAGTATCGTATAACGAATGTGGACTAGGATCAATCACTCGTACATGGTCACTTAATGAAACGAATGATACAACTGTAATCTGTACGCAGATTATCACTGTAATCAATAACAATACACTTTCTACAGGAGATGTAAGATTTCCAAATAACCTGACAATTTCTGCATGTAGTGCAGATGAAGCGACACCTGAATTATTGAACAGTATTACTACTGTTAATGCATCTGGGTGTTCTAATATTGCTATATCTTATACTGATGAGATCTTATCTAATCACCCAACATATTGCCTACAAATATTAAGAACTTGGAAAGTAATTGACTGGTGTACATTTGATTCTGGTAATCCGATGTTCATAGAGAAAGTACAAACGATTAACATCAATAACAATGTTGCTCCGACGTTTGCTACATGTGCTAATATCACTGTAGATGCAGATCCAGGTAGTTGTGATGCAGCAGTTACATTATTAGCTGTAGCTGAAGATGATTGTGCTAATACATTCTTGTACTATACATGGGAAGTAGATGCTAACAATGACGGTACAGCTGACTTCAGCGGCATTGGTAATAACGCATCTGGTACATACCCATCAGGTACGCATAAGGTGACATTCACTGCTACTGATGGATGTAACAACGTAGGAATGTGTATGTATACATTCACAATAAATGACAACAAACCACCAACACCAATCTGTATCTCTGATGTAGTATGGGTGATCAATGAAGATGGTATAGCTGAGATTTGGGCTAGTGACTTCAACATCAAGTCTGAAGATACTTGTACGCCAGAAGATCAGTTGGTATTTGCATTCGATCAGAATGGTGTTAACACTAACATTACATTCACTTGTGCAGATATTCCTAATGGAGTAGCTACGAAAATACTTCTAGACATGTATGTAATAGATAGCGAAGGTAACTTTGACTTCTGTACAGTTACATTGATCTTACAAGATTCTCAGGCAACAAATGCTTGTACTGATGGTGTAGATATATCTGGTAACTTATCAGGACGTATCTTCAACGAAGATGAAGTTGCTCTTGAAGAAGCAGGAGTACAGTTAGCCAATATGGTTATGAATGATATGACTATGGATATGACAGGAAATGAAGGTGCTTATGCCTTTGACAATGTTGCATTCTATGATGCGTACGTTGTAGAGCCGATCAAGAATGATGATGCACTTAACGGAGTATCTACGCTTGACCTTGCATTGATACAGAAGCATATCCTTGGACTACAGACGTTTGAGTCACCGTTCACATTGATTGCAGCAGATATCAATAAGAGTAACAGTATTACAGCGATCGATTTGATCGAGTTAAGAAAGTTGATCTTAGGAGTATACGAAGAGTTTCCTAATAACAACTCTTGGAGATTCATGCCTACAACACATGAGTTTGAAGATGTAAGTGATCCTTATGGATTCCCTGAGTCAGTAGGTATCGATAGCTTATATGTAAGTAACGAGCAACTAGATTTCTATGCAATCAAGACAGGTGATGTCAATAAGAATGCTAAGTTATCACTGACTTCTAATGAGATCTCATCTAACAGAAATGCAAATGGATTAGAATTAGTATCAAGTATTGTTAATGGTGAGCACATCGTATCATTAGTAGCAACTCAGAATGCTGACCTGATCGGTATGCAATTTGGATTGAGCTTAGATGCTTACGCAAATGTAACAGCAGTAAACTCTGGTCTTGCATCATTGAATAACAGTAACTACCGTATCAATAACAACAAAGTTAACTTAAGTTGGAATGATGTGAATGGTCTAGAAGTACAGAAAGGTGATGTGTTATTATCTATCAATGTAGATGCTAATACTGAATCATTAAATGTAGACTTAGATCAAGAATGGATCAAAGCAGAAGCATATACAAGTAGCTTCGAATTGTTGAATATCGATGTAAATAACACATTCAATACTGCAGTCGATGCAGATGATATGAATTTAACAAATACACCGAATCCATTCTCTGCATCTACACAGATCAACTTTAATATGGTGGAGTCATCAAGTGCAACATTGAGCATCTTTGATACACAGGGAAGATTGATCTCTACACGAGTTCAAAACTTTGCTAAAGGAGCGAATAGTGTAGAAGTAATGAGTGAAGACTTAAGTGGTGCCGGAGTGTACTACATAAAGTTGGATACAGGAAAACAAACAGCAATCCGTAAAATGATTGTTTTACAATAAAAGTGTTTACTCGATTATTGGAGTAATTCAAGGACATCTGTTAATAACAGTTGCTTGCACTTGATTGTCAAAACAAAGCTCTTTTAGATATTCATATGAATAGATAAAAAGCCGAAGGATTGGAAAGCAATGACTTGCAAATGAATTGACAAAATGTACTTAAATAACTTCTGTTCTTGGAGACCGAGCATGTTCACACATGCTCGGTTTTTTTGTTTTAGCCCATTTAGGTTTCGATTATTTTAGCATATTTGCGCAAAGCTCATAATGAAAAAAATAGCTCTCATATCTGATACACATAGTCTGCTCAAGGAGGATGTCGTCAAGCACCTATTGACACATGACGAAATATGGCATGCCGGAGATATAGGATCTATGGAGTTGGTAGAGCAGATGGAGTCACTAGGCTTACCGATAAGAGCGGTCTATGGCAATATAGATGATCACCAAATAAGGGCGGTGTATCCATTAAATTTGAGTTTTGAATGCGAAGGTCTCAAGGTATTTATGACGCATATTGGAGGCTATCCTGGTAGGTATGTTGCTAGAGTCAAAGAAGAACTATTATCCGATAAGTATGGCTTGTACATCTGTGGCCACAGTCATATCCTCAAGGTTATCTACGACAAAAAGTTAGAAGTCCTACACATGAATCCCGGTGCCTGTGGTACACATGGTTTTCATAAGTTCAGAACGATGCTATCCTTTGAGATTGATAAGGGGAAAGTACAGAATGCAAAAGTTATAGAACTGGGCCTAAGGGGTAAGATTGATAAGTAAAGCTGCTATGATACAAACCAATAAAGCTTCTGACAACAAACTGCTTATAAAATCTAGTACATACTAATACCAAAAAATCACATTTGCACAGAACATATACTGTTAATTAAAACTTCAGTGCCTGTTCCACATCCCCAACGATATCACTTATATCTTCTATACCTACTGAGATCCTGATCATGCCATCGGTGATGTCATTGGCTATTCTGAGCTCTCTAGGTATATTGAGGTGAGAGCTTGATGCAGGGTGGAGTACTAGAGTGTCTACATCTCCGAGTGTAGGAGCTAGAGTACAGAATTGTAGTTTGTTCATAAATTGGATGCCATCTGCCACGGAGCCGTCAATCTCAAAAGACATCATACCGCCCCAGTCAGACATTTGCTGCAAAGCGATTGCATGGTCTGGGTGAGATGTGAGACCTAGGTGATTGACTTTAGAGATACGATCATGATTTTCTAAATATTCGGCTAAAGCCATAGAGTTGCTACTATGCTTATCCATACGGAGGGCAAGGGTCTTGATACCGTTATTGATAAGCCATGCATCAAATGGATTACAATTGGTCCCGATGAGTTTCATGGCTTGCCATACTGGATGATACAGTTCTTTGTTGGTACCTACAATGATGCCTGCGATCCCGTTGCCATGTCCATTGAGGTACTTGGTAGTAGAGTGGATCACAAAGTCTATACCTAGTGTCAGTGGTCGCTGTAGATATGGCGTACAGAAGGTGTTATCGATCACAGAGATAACATTATTTCTTTTAGCTATATCTGCGATTTTCTTGATGTCGACACAAGCCATTGTAGGATTGGCAGGAGTTTCTAGATAGATCAACTTGATCGATGGATTATCCTTTAGGTGTTGCTCTACTTGGTCGTATTGCTGTAGATCTGTGAATATAGACTCTATCCCAAATGTGCTGATCACCTTATTGAATAGCTCTGTTGTACCACCGTATAGATTGCCTTGAGTCAGTATCTTATCACCAGACTTAAGGAGACCCATTGCCAGTGTTGATATCGCTGACATACCAGAGCTGGTCATGATCGCATAACCCTCTGTGTCTAGGTCTTGGCACTCAAGACTAGCGATCTTAGCACCTACAGTATCTATGGTAGGATTGGCATATCGACTGTACGAATGCCCTTTTTTTGTTCCTTTAAATATATCGATCCCTTCATCTATTGATTCGAATACAAATGATGAGGTTGCGTAGATCGGTAATTGATGTGGTTTTGTCGTTTTATGATCATCAAACTCTTTTACACATTTCGAAACAAATTTCATGGTCTAGTTTTTAGTATTTTTGTAATACATTGCACTTACAAGTTTACCTTATTTATGAAATTATCACTAGTAATAAGCACAATTTTAATTAGCCTTTTTTCATATTCGACTACAGTCGGTCAAGAAATACAGGAAGAAGAACAGGATACAACCAGCTATTATGGCAAGGTGATCATCACTGAGATCGGGCTCGATGTGGTGCAACCATTGCGTACATATGCCGATCGTACATTGACTGGTGGTATTGGGTTTGCATTGAAGGCGTTGATCCAGAGGCGCGAAGGAGGTACGGTGTTTTTAGGTGGTAGTTTCTATTATCATGGCTTCGAATCATCAAATGTTCTATACACTGATTTTTTTAACAATGTGGCTATTAACGTTAGAGATAAAGTATCGACGCAAGATATGGGCCTGGACTTTGTAATGAGGAAATATCCTGGTTTAGTTCTAGGTAGATTTGAGTTGTATGTTGAAGGGTCACTAGGTATGAAGTGGATATATACGACTCTTACAAGTACAGATACCGATTCTAATCAAAACTTAAACTTTGACTTTTTACAAAATGATATAGCATTCACCTACGGTGCTAATCTAGG
>CALDEO010000128.1 GCA_937942465.1 uncultured Saprospiraceae bacterium | reverse complement strand
TTGTTATTCTATGTATTTGCATTGCAATGTATGAGTACCATGGCGATCGTCAAGAAAGAGACGGATAGTTGGTTGTATCCTACGTTACAGTTTGTGGGTATGCTGATCTTAGCTTATGTGTTTGCATGGGGAGGATTTATGATTTTTAGCTGATGGCGTGCAGTGCCTGCTTATTTTTTATTTCTTGGGGCTATGCCCCAAGTTAAGGAATGTCACCCCGTTGGGGTGATTTTAGCATATCTCAGTTAGCCTCATGTTAAGATAACCCCAACGGGGTTATACTCTTTAAATAGGGGCATCGCCCCTATGGTAGAAAGCATCCGACCCATGATAGAAAGCATCACCCTTAGGATTAAAAAAAAATAATCCTACCTTACAAATGAATCAATCGGGAATACGGAATGCCACAATCATTAGTACAGAACTATATACACATTACCTTTAGCACTAAGGGTAGAGTCAATACAATAGATAAAAATATCCAACCAAAACTTTACTCTTATATCATCGGGATCTGTAAGAACCTGGAATGCAATGTCATTGAGATCGGTGGAGTAGAGGACCATATTCATATGCTGTGCAGACTCTCTAAGAAAATCGCCTTAATGAAGTTATTGGAAGAGGTAAAGAAGAATTCTTCAAAGTGGATAAAGACTCAAGGTGTTCAATATGCTAATTTTTATTGGCAAATAGGATATGGCGCATTTTCTGTCAGTGGTAGGAATCTCAATATAGTAGAGAAGTATATACAACGACAGGAAGAACACCATAGGAAAATGACTTTCAAAGAGGAGTATCGAGAGACATTAGTAAAGCACGAAGTAGCATTTGATGAGAAGTATGTTTGGGACTAGTTATGTTAAGAGCTCTGTCTTACAGGTTTTTAATTTCTCAGAACAGAGTATACCCTTAGACGACAATTGCACCAAAACTAGGCGTATTTATGTAGGATCTAACTCGTGTTTATGGGATTGATACGAGTTCTAAACTTAGATGTTAAATAGATACACAGGAACAAAAAAAGCCCATTTCCAAAAGGAAACAGGCTTTTTATATATCGAGATGTTAAGTGTAATTAAATATTACTTACCACCATCTAACTCATCTTGCCATACTTTCAACTCATCCCATTTACCTTCTGCAGCCATTTCAGCTTGCTTAGGCCATGTACCTGGGTTGTGCATAGTATATCTACTTCCAGCTTCTGCAAGAATTTCAGATATTTTCTCTGGAGTCGAAGCTGCTACTTTTGCAAAAGTCTCAAGACCTGCATTTGTAAGTAGTTCCGCAATTTTCGGTCCTACACCTTCGATTTTCTTAAGATCATCACCTTTTGCAGATGCCTTAGCTGCCTTTACAGGAGCTGCTGCTGCAGGTGCTGGAGTAGCTGCCTTCTTAGGTGCTGCTGCTTTTTTTGCTGGTTTAGCAACTTCTGCAACTAGATCTCCTTCTGGAGTCACACTTATAAAGATTCTACCTAATCTTTTCTTCTTGAAAGATACAACACCATCTACTTGTGCATGTAATGTATGGTCTTTACCCATATATACATTTGTACCAGCATGAAATTGTGTACCTCTTTGTCTTACGATAATATTACCAGCATTGGCAACTTGTCCACCATATAGTTTTACACCAAGTCGTTTACTATTACTATCACGTCCGTTATCCGAACTACCGGCTCCTTTCTTATGTGCCATGTTTTTACGATTTTAAGTTTAAAAATAATATGATTAAGCTGTTATGCTATCAATCTTTAATTTAGTGAATCTTTGTCTGTGACCATTCTGCTTTTGGTAACCTTTTCTTCTTTTCTTCTTGAAAACGATTACTTTATCACCTTTTTGGTGACCTACAACTGTAGTTTTTACAGATGCTCCTTTTACAGTTGGTGTTCCGATGGATGTAGTGCTGTCAGTAGCGACAAGCATTACCTGATCAAAAGACAATTTATCGCCTTCTGACGCATCCTGCTGGTGGACGAAGATCTCTTGACCTTCCTCAACTTTGAACTGTTGACCAGCAATAGATACTATTGCAAACATGTTATTAGATTTTTGTTATTTCAAAATAGGCTGCGAAGATATGATTTTTTCCTGTAAAATCAAGACTTGCGGGTAACTCAGACAGCATTTTTGCTCAAATCATTCATATCTTTTTTATACTAATATGATTATTGTAAATGTCTAGCCATCAACTGTTAAATTTTATCGCGTCTTGGATATTAATATTTACCTTTCGATTTCATAACAAATAAGCCCTCATTATGATTTTATCTTATGCCAGTCTACGTAATATTCCAGAGGATAAGAAAGACAACTATCCATGGGCACTGCCTATTGTACAAGGCTTGTCGAGGATTACATTTACTAAGAATATTACCTTCCTTGTCGGAGAGAATGGGAGTGGTAAGTCTACGCTTTTAGAGGCAATTGCCGCAGCAAGTCGAGTACCTATTGCAGGGAGTCATAGGCTAGAGGAGGATGATTCATTGGCAGGTGCTTTAGAGTTAGGCAATTACCTCACGCTTAAATATATTGACAAGTCAGGGCATGGTTTATTTGCAAGAGCTGAAGATTTTATAGGATTCGCTAGGAAAGTGAAGAGGGAAATCAAAGAACTTACTGAAGAAATAGAAGAGGTCAAGGCAGGGTGGACTGGTGGAGATCTCTCACTTGCGGTAGGGGCAATCCAAGGAGAAAAAAATGCCTTGATAAAAAGATACTCTGCAGATCTAGAAGCCATGTCTCACGGGGAGGGGTTCTTAAAGTTTTTTAAAACTAGATTGACTGGACGAGGTCTGTATCTTATTGATGAACCTGAAGCGGCACTATCGCCCTCGCGTCAGCTAGCTTTGATCTCACTTATTAGGAGAAAAGTCAAAGAGACTGGATCTCAATTTATAATCGCCACGCATTCACCTATTATGATGGCGATGCCGGAGTCAGAGTTGTACATGTTGCAAGATCAAGAATTATTGAAAGCAGAGTATAAAGAAACAGAGCACTATAAGCTTACAAAGGCATTCCTGGATGCTCCAGAAGTATTTATGAAAGAGTTGTTGCAAGAAGATGAATGATAGACCTTTTCTATGAGTTGTCTAGATCTTATAAATCGGAACTACTGATCAATTACGTGGCTGCAACCAATAATAGTCGACTGATTATCGGGTTAAAAGAGGTCTGTTAACTTGAACCGCCAATTTAATGATAGGTGCAAACGGCTTTTTTTTAACACAAATGGCATTTTTTCATTTAATTAGTACTTGTTTTACATCAGGATAAGCTCAGGATAGGATTTGCTCGTGTTTTAATGTGTAAGATTACTTTTAAATTGTATTACATTGACTCAATTCATAGTGTGAAATAATTTATTTGTAAGTGTCTGAATATTAATACGGTACCTATTTTTTGTTGATTATTTGCGTCAAGCGAATATCATTTTATTGCTAAATGATTGACTATTAAAAGGATAGATGAAATATTCTTTGACCAAAAAATGAATTAATCGTACTGTTTTAGAAGTAAAAAATATATCTTTGCAGTCGTTTTTGAAGAA
>CALDEO010000127.1 GCA_937942465.1 uncultured Saprospiraceae bacterium | reverse complement strand
TGTCTTCTTAACTATAGCAGTAGTGCTTTTTGCCGTATCAACAATGATTTCTTGGTCTTATTATGGACTACAATCATGGAAGTTCTTATTTGGTAGAGGTAAGGCAGCAGACATAACATACAAAGTACTTTTCTGTATTTTCATTATTATCGGAGCAGCTGCTAATATGAGTTCCATCTGGGCATTCTCAGATGCGATGATATTTGCAATGGTATTCCCTAACATGGTAGGACTATTCTTCCTATACCCTGTTGTTAAAAAACAATTGGATAGATACTTATCAGCTATTAAAGCTGCTAAGTAAATTGCCGTAATGCTACGACTATGCAAACAGAAATCGTATTACACCTAGGTAGTAATCTAGGTGATCGACATGATCAATTGCAATCAGCATTAACATTGATTAAAAAATTTATTGGGACGATATCCGACGTATCGTCCATATACGAAACAGCAGCTTGGGGCCACGTGCCACAAGCTGCTTTTCTTAATATGGCTATCAAAGCCACTACAAGCCTAGAACCTCACAAACTCATCAAGTATACCCAAGCGATAGAGACACTGCTCGGCAAGGACATACAAGAGCGATGGGGACCACGTAGCATCGATATCGACATCTTATTTTATGGTGACACCATTATCGATACCGAGCACCTCCAGATACCCCACCCTCGGCTACAGGATCGCAATTTTGTGCTCGTGCCGCTATTAGATATTGCCCCAGACTGGGAGCATCCTATTTTGCTTAAGCAAATATGCATACTACACGATGAGTGTCATGATGAAGGTGCTGTGGATAAGTGGTCAAATACTGAAATATAGACCTAAATACAAAAATACATGAGCTTTACTAGTGAAATCAAAACTCGATCCAAGTCAAATACCATAAAGGCCTTAAGTATATCGATATGGCAAAAATATGGCGACTATCTTTTTGGTTCAGATATCAACTCCCTAAAAGAATTAACAATTAGCCAAACTGCTTTCCTTTCCATTATGGATGAAAAATGGAAAGACTTAATCCTACCACTAGTTAATGTTAATGTAAAAGCAGAATTTGATGATTGGTATGAGGAAGGTGGATCATACTCCCAGATTCGCCTCCAATCTATAGATTTATCACAATTAGAAAGTGGTAACTGGCAACTTATGTTCGAAGATGAAAATGAAGATTTAATCGTTCATTTATATATGGAAGAATGGCGTTTTGATTATACAGCAAGAACTGGATAAAGCTTCATCCGTTATTACATTACGATTGTCATCAAAAATCACTCCTATTGTCCCGTTTGTGTTTCATACCATTTAAGATCATTAGCTCTCTATTATTAATCCACCTCCTGTTCATATTCTATCCCGAACAAAATTAAATTATTCCAATATCATATTTTTGTATATGATATAATAGAACATCTCGTTTCTAAAATGTAGTTTTGGGCTTCGCAATAAGCACTGACCAATTTACCCTCTGATTGAAGAACCCATTCCCATATGAATACCTCTGTATAGAAGGCAACATCGGTGCTGGTAAGACTTCATTCTGTCAGATGCTAGAGAAGGAATACAATTGCAAGTTGGTCTTAGAGGAGTTTGATGACAACCCGTTCCTACCCTTCTTTTATGAAGATCCAGAAAAATACGGTTTTACAGTAGAGCTCTTTTTTATGACAGAGCGACACAAGCAACTCCAACGCAATCTACTTACTCAAGACTTGTTCAATGACTTCACAGTAACGGATTATTGCTTTATGAAGACTTTGCTCTTCGCTCGTAAAAACCTGACCGAAGAAGAGTATCGTATTTTCCAGAAGCTTTTTGGTGTATTAAATCAATCCTTTCCTAATCCTGATCTGCTTGTATACTTCCACCGTAATGTGGATATCCTACAACAAAACATAAGCAAGAGAGGTCGATCTTACGAAACTAAGATCTCCAATGAGTATCTATTGAATATACAGAACTCATACTTTGAATACTTCAGAAACATACTGTCTTTCCCAGTATTGATTATTGATCTCAATGATATAGACTTTGTTGAAAATCCCGTACAATACGAGGAGGTCAAATTGCTTATCGCAAAGAAGTATAATCCAGGAGTACATCGTTATACACTGAGAGTGTAGACACCTTATACCATTTGCCATCTAAAATACCCCTTAACTTCTTGTTATTTTTCACAATTTCATCGTTAGAAAGCCTCACAATAGCAAAGGCTATTCTTACGTTTTCTGCCTTGAACTTATAAAAACTAACAATTGAATTTAATGGGGCATTTTAAAAGGCAATTGGTATTATTTGCTCTAAGAATCCTGATCTTTTTTCTCTAATTTATGTACTCTGATCATTTCGATCTTAGTATCACTTACTTGCTCTAGTACAAATCTGTAATGCCCTAACTCTATCTCCGCTCCGGACTCAGGAATGCTCCCAGAGGTCATAACGATATAACCTGATAGCGTATGAAATTCCCCATCAGGGAAATCTAAATGCTCATACTTCTCATTGAGATAATCTAACTCTAGTCTACCGCTGAACAAGTACTCCGTATC
>CALDEO010000126.1 GCA_937942465.1 uncultured Saprospiraceae bacterium | reverse complement strand
CATTATGAAAAAGGATTTGATCTGCCTCTGATCGATATATTATCCGACGCATTGAGATGGGATGAGCCTTCATTATTCTTTGGAGGGGTGCATGCTATTCAATTAGATGATAGACAGAACTATATCTCACAAGGTGATTTTAGGAGGTTTGGTGTGGTCAATACATCTCAATAATAGTAGCTCGGCCAATATTAGGGGTCTGTATATGTTATGAGTGGCATATTAAAATCAACAATTTAATCAATTTCGCTTTGTGAGAAAGAATTGATAGTTTACTTTAGCGCAGTAAAATTATTTTCATTCTGCAATGAAAGTTGAAGATTAAAATCAATCAGTATGTTCAAACAGTTTTTAGGTCATAGTCCGACATGGTACAAAATCACAATGATTTGCTTTTTAGTATTCAATGTGATTTCATTTTTTGTGCTGGGTCCTGAGATTACTGCATGGATATTTATTGCTGAGTTTATTTTTACGTTAGCGATGGCATTAAAGTGTTATCCATTACAATCTGGAGGACTTTTAGCCATCCAGATTTTGTTTTTGGGATTGACTAGTCCTAAGCATGCTTATGAAGAAGTTAGTGCCAATCTGGAAGTGATATTACTTTTAGTGTTTATGGTAGCTGGGATCTACTTTATGAAGCCCTTACTGATGTATATATTCAGTAAAGTCTTTACCAAGATCAAGTCCAAAGTACTGTTGTCACTGCTATTTGTGTTTTTAGCAGCGATATTATCTGCTTTCTTAGATGCATTGACTGTTACAGCGGTATTGATCTCAGTAACCGTAGGTTTTTATGGAGTTTATCATAAGATTCATTCTAGTTCATCTGATTATGACGGTAGCGGCGTATTAGATAGAAAAGAGTTGAGTGGAGAGACATTGACGCAGTTTCAGAGTTTCCTTAGAAGTCTGATCATGCACGGTGTTGTAGGTACTGCACTTGGTGGTGTATGTACGATTGTAGGAGAGCCTCAAAATCTGCTCATCGGCGAACGAATGGGTTGGGACTTTGTTGAGTTCTTTTTGGTTATGGCACCAGTGACTTTACCAGTGTTAGTATTTGGTATGATTACTACAGTTATATTAGAGATGACTGGAACATTTGGTTACGGAGCTAAGCTACCAGAGGTAGCTCGTAAAATCATCGAAAACTATACAGACGAAGCAGATAAAAATAGATCAGATAAGCAAAAATACGAGTTAGTTGTACAAGCGGTTGCTGCTGTATTGTTGATTGCAGGTCTTGCATTGCACATCGCTCCAGTAGGATTGATAGGACTTGCATTGATTATATTTCAAACAGCATTTATGGGTATTACTGAGGAACATCACCTCGGTAAAGCATTCGAAGAAGCACTACCATTTACAGCTTTACTAGTTGTGTTTTTTGTAATTGTTGCAATGATACACGATCAGCATTTATTTAAGCCAATTATTGAGTGGGCTTTATCTTTAGAGACAAGTCAGCAGCCGATGGTATTCTACCTAGCCAATGGTTTCTTATCGATGATCAGTGACAATGTTTTTGTAGCTACGGTTTATATTGGTGAGGTGCAAGCCGCATTTTTAGATGGACAAATAACTAGAGAACAATTAGAAAAACTAGCAATTGCTATCAATACAGGTACTAACCTACCAAGTGTAGCGACTCCTAATGGACAAGCAGCATTCTTATTCTTATTAACTTCAGCAATAGCACCATTGATCCATTTATCTTACGGTAAAATGGTCAAAATGGCATTCCCATACACCATCGTAATGGGAGGTAACGGACTACTAGGTGTTATCTTATTTTTGTAAGAGTATTCGCGTAAGCAAATCCTAGAAATCAAAGTTTAAATAAGAGAATACGTTTATGTTGCTGTCAGAATCAGGATTAATTAGATTAGAGGATTTTCAGGATTAAACTAGTAGGTACATATGTATTAAGTATAGAAAAATTAAGAAAATATACTAATCTTGATAATCAAGGTTCAGACTGTATGCATCATTCTATTGTCTGAATTAGGATGTGTAGGATGAAAGGATCAATAGGAGGAGGTAAGTTGCCCAATTCAAAATTATCTCGTTAATATTAAGGTGTTCATTCTTGAACAATAATGAACGAAAGGAGATGCTGTGTTCCGACCGAACGAAGTGACCGAGGAACAAACAGATCGA
Organism: uncultured Saprospiraceae bacterium; assembly: GCA_937942465.1. Classification (GTDB taxonomy): domain Bacteria; phylum Bacteroidota; class Bacteroidia; order Chitinophagales; family Saprospiraceae; genus JAHDGW01. Next base: position 938 of record CALDEO010000126.1, on the reverse strand, counting down.
CTGAGAGTAAATGTTCGCGATAGCGAATTGTATTAGAATGGACTAGACTTTTTGTTTCTTTTTTGGCAATGCAAAAAGAAAAAACATCATCTAGAAATAAGCGTAGTTTATAATAGTGCATAAAAAACCCATAAACCCCATAATCCCAAAAAAAAATCAAGCTTCAAACAAAAGAAAATCAACTGTTACCAACACAGCTTTAGGCATAAACAGAAACCATTTTCACAAACCTTTTAATCACTTCAATAAAGACTCCTATAGATTCATTTAAATAGCATTATATTTGCAGCACTATGGTGAAAATCGCAGATCTAGAGTTAGGAGAGTTTCCGTTGTTATTAGCACCGATGGAGGATGTAAGTGATCCGCCGTTCAGGGCATTGTGCAAGGAGCAAGGAGCAGATATGATGTACACGGAGTTTATCTCAGTAGAGGGACTCATACGTGATGCAACCAAGTCTGTGATGAAGTTGGATATCTATGATGAAGAGCGACCTGTAGGAATACAAATATTTGGAGCGGAGATCGACTCTATGCGTCGTGCTGCAGAGATTGTAGAAGAGGCAAAGCCTGAGGTATTGGACATTAACTTCGGTTGTCCAGTAAAAAAGGTAGTGTGCAAGATGGCTGGTGCTGGTATCCTTCAAGATATTGATAGAATGGTTTCACTAACTAAGGAGATCGTTGATTCTACGAGCCTGCCAGTGACGGTGAAGACTCGTCTAGGATGGGATGATAACACCAAGTTTATCGTAGAAGCTGCCGAACGTCTCCAAGATGTAGGTATCAAAGCACTGTCAATCCACGGTCGTACGCGTAAGCAGATGTACAAAGGTGAGGCGGATTGGACATTGATCGGAGAAATAAAAAATAACCCTAAAATGCATATTCCTATTTTTGGGAATGGTGACATCAATAGCCCACAAAAGGCATTGGAA
>CALDEO010000125.1 GCA_937942465.1 uncultured Saprospiraceae bacterium | reverse complement strand
TGCACAAAGCCGACATAGCGGTATACTGTGGCACCTTTTTGGGTATGAGCTCATCCTTTGTGATGGAACATGTATATCAAGTTATTGTAGCTTGTATCATAAGTAGTGGTTTGTATATTCTAACAAAAAACATACTCCCTGGATATGGTGGTAAGTTAGGAACTTTAGCATTTGGCGGTGTAGTTATATTCAAAGTTATTGCACATGGAATATAATATATTAATAATGTATATATTACTGATAATAAGCTCCATAGCAGGATCTACATCAACATTGATCCTTCAGAAAAAGTATAACTTAAGTAGTGTAAGAGCCAGTGCAATACTCTCACTTATTGTTGGTATTATATGCCTTATCTGGTCTCAAAACACCGATAACAATATCCCCGAACAAGTTGCATTAGTTTTCATGGCAGCATCGTTTGTAGGGATGACGAACCATAAGTTGATAAAGTCATATTGGATACTCGTGGCATCCTCTGTACTTGTAGTAGTCCTATACCTCAATCTAAGTACGTACTTTACTGGATACGGTGGTAGTCTAGGTACTATTGCCAACATCAGTCTATTAGTTAGTTTTGGCATCTCAAAACTCTTGAATACTCTCATAAATACATCAAAAAAATAATTGATCATCAATTAGCTATGCGCATCGACTACAAAGCGCTGCAAGAGATCTATTTTATTTGGCACTATTGCCAAAAATGTACATATTGACCTTAAAGTATATGCTATTGTGTAGAATCTGATGAAATGGGATTAACTTGCTTTGATATGTAGTTTTCTTAAAAATAGATTTTATGTTTTCATTGCGTTCACTCTTTGTTTTAATTCTCTTCATCGTATCTGTATCCTTGTATGGACAAGAGATCTGCGACAATGCTATTGACGATGACGGCGATGGACTTATCGATCTCAATGATGACGATTGTGTATGTATAGGCTTGATTCCTTCATCGTTGATCCCCAATCCTTCATTTGAAGAAATGACTTGTTGCCCTACTCAAAATGCCCAGCTTGACTGTGCCGTGGACTGGATACAAGCATCAGGTCCTACAACAGATTATGTACATACATGTGACAACTACTTAGGTAACTCCAATATCCCTGCATTTGCACCACTCCCTTTTCCTGATGGAGAAGGAGCTGTAGGATTTAGAGATGGAGAGGGCAACGTAGGTTCTAATTATAAAGAATATGTCGGAGCATGCCTCAATGAGTCTATGGAAGCAGGTGTAAGTTATACGCTAGACTTCTTTGTAGGGTTTAGAGATAATGTGGCGGGCAGTATGGATTTTAAGATGGCGATATTTGCTAGTACTAGCTGTGCCAATTTACCATTCTCTAACAATACCAATACAGGTTGTCCAGCAAATGCAGGAGGATATGTACAACTCGCTGAGCTCGACGTAAGTGGCTCTAACGAGTGGGTCAATGTGGTATTTGAATTTGAAGCTGATCAAGCCTATAATGTTGTAGTTATGGGTCCTGCATGTGCTCCCAACCCAAACTGGAATCAGAGTCCATATTTCTATGTAGATAGATTGGCTCTAGCCGAAAGTGCATCTTTTGGTGTACCCTATGAAAATATTGCAGGAAAAATATGCGAGAATAACCTCGTACTGAGTGTCGAAGAAGACCCTTTAAATTCATATCAATGGTATCTAGATGGAATTGCGATTTTGGGCGAGACGTCATCGTCTCTAGCGCTGGCATCTACCACTGCACTGGAGGGAGTATACCAAGTTGTTATCAATACCCCTCAAAGTTGTTTTTTCAGTAGTGAGTATGTTTTACGTATACCTCCATACTATGCAACAGACCAAGTAACACTATGTGAGGACGGCCGATATGCACTTGGAGATACAATTATAACTGACGCTGGATATCATGAGATCACGATCATTGCAGAGGACGGTTGCGATTCTATTATCCAACTGACGATAGATATGTTGCCTCACTCTAGAATAACATTGGAGGATACCTTTTGTGAAGAAGATACATATACATTCTTGAATATAGAAACGGATCAACCAGGTACATATATGGATACCCTGGTCAATGCTCAAGGCTGTGATAGTATCATCACTATCGAACTGTCAGTCATACCGATAGGTACAGGTATAAGCTTGGTCGATAGTATCACTGTAGAGTTAGGAGAACTTGCTAATATCATACCTAGTAATGTTGATCCCAATGTAATAGAGTTTTCTTGGACTGATGAACAAGGTGTAGAAATATCAACGACAGACCGACTCCTAGCCTATGCAACTGCAATAGAAACTACAGTGTCGCTAAAAGCAGTAGATATCAATGGATGTATCATAGAACGAAATGTCAATATTCTGATCGATGATTCTAATATTAGACTTTATGTACCTAACATATTTTCTCCAGATAATGATGGTGTCAACGACTACTTTAAATTCTATGAGAATAAAAGTCTTAAGTCTATTAAGAGATTTGACATATACGATAGATGGGGAGAAAAAATAATGAGCCAAACTAACATCACGAACAAAGAATTTTTGGGTTGGGATGGTGAGTTTAATGGTACTGATGCAATGACCGGTGTATACACTTATGTGATTGAAGCTGAGTTTCTAGACGAAACTGTGAAAACATTTTCTGGAGATATTACCCTATTAAGATAGAAAAACGATGTAGAAATAAGTGTTCTTAAAAAAGCTACTACCCTCTGCTTCTATTTTGCTTAAGCAAAGCGTTGATCGTACCGTTGAGACCTTGAATTAGAACAGATTGAGAATCTATTGTTTCTCTCAAGATACTGAACTCTTTATTTAATGGATTTTTTGTACTTCTATGAGTTGGCATATACTGGCTGATCTTGAGACGTACATTCCATATTTCAACAATTTCACCCGCTTCTAATACGAATGGCTCGTAATAATCATTGTCTGAGAACAACTCAATACACGAGGCATCTTTAATCTTATTGACTACCCTCTTGACTACAACATCAGTCTTAGTGACAACAACATATACACCGTTATCCTTGATCGCATGATGCCAGCTATCTGGCTCTATAAAACTACAAACGATCTTGTCACCAGATATTAAACTCGGCTCCATACTATCACCTGCTACATCAAAACACCGATGGGTACCTTGCTGAAAACGATAATCTGGCAAACTGAATGCTGGTAGCTCTTTAAAAAATGTAATATCGGTAACACTACCTCCATACCCAGCCTGAGCAGCTACGGGTACATGTACTATTTTTTCCTTTTGAAGTTGATCTGTTACTACTGTGAGTATTGCATTATCTATAGGCAATGCATCGTCATCTTTAAGAATAGAACCACTGCCACAAAATAAGAACTCAGCGTTGAGACCATACTTACATATCGCTCTACGGCACAGCTCGACAGTAACATCACGTTTACCTTTGAGTATATCATTAAGACTTTGAGGAGCGAAATCAAGTAAAATAGCAAATTGTCTGCTCGATTTTATCCGATGATTTTCCTTAAGGAAATCATGACATTGGATAAATCTTTGACTGACTAGGTTTGCCATTAACAATTGGGTTTTTCTTTCTTAGAACAAATATAAAAAATTTATATAAGTATAAATACTAATATGTAAACTTTTTAAATTATTTATTTTCATTAATCATAACATGCTATCTAACAGATACTTAGTATATACACAGCCCTTTATAGTGAATTATTTTTGCATTCACAAAAAGTGACATATAAAAATATACCCATATGTGATACTATCATATGCAATTTATCTACACTCATATAGTCAACTAACAATCAACACATAATCACTCAAATAGTACTTGTGCTAATCTAGAATGCTATAAAATATTAGTACTTTAACCGATGGGTAGGAATTAATATCTCACGAATAACTCAAATTAAAACTGTGATAAAAGCAATAATTGTTGATGACGAATTGATGGCAAGAAAATCTCTAGAACGGTTGTGCTCAAAAACAGAACTCATTGAAACGGTAGGGGTTTGCTCATCCGCAGCGGAGGCATTGGCTTTATTGGAGGTTACAGAAGTAGACTTATTATTTCTTGACATTGAAATGCCCGAGCTATCTGGACTTGAAATGATAGAGCAATTAAGCTATCTACCTCAAGTTATCTTCACTACCGCTAATAAACAGTACGCATTTGAGGCATATGAGTATGACATTACAGATTTTCTAAAAAAACCAATCACACAACCTCGATTTTTAAAGGCTGTAGATAAGGTCCTCATTAAACAAGATCAACTCAACGCTGTCACTGTAGAGTCACAAGCAAGTGAAATATATGTAAAGGTAGACGGTCGACTCGTAAGAATACCATTCTCTAAGATCCAATATTTTGAAAATGTTGGAGACTATGTATCCGTAGTATCAGACTTAGGCAAGTACATAATCCACGGTACACTAAAGGGAATAGATGCAAGAATCAAAAACCCTAGGTTGATCAAGATACATCGTTCATTCATTATCAACCTAGATCGAGTTGTTGATATCGAAGACAACACTGTAGTTATTGAGAAGAAGGTGATACCTATCAGTAGAGCTCACAAGTCGATATTGATGCAACGACTGAATATTCTGTAAGAGCAGAACCTACCTTATCAATTAATACTGTTAATGTAATAATTAACGGCCTCAATCTTTGATCTTACATTAAGCTTCTTGTAAATAGATTTTATTCTAGATCTGACTCCGTCTACGGTAATACCTATCTCCTCAGCAGATTGCTTGTAAGTAAAACCGAATGATAAAACTCTCAATAGTTCAACATCCTTTTCGGATAGTTTCTTTGCTAGTGTATTGTTCTTTAACGATTGCTGAAAAGAATTAACAATCTTCCTTTCCATCAATGGTGATATGTATATTCCGTTTTCATGAAACAGATCTAAAGCATTTAAGACTTCATGACTGTCATATGACTTAAGTAAGTACCCATCGGCCCCCATCTCGAATGACCTAATCATATCAGTATAGTCTTCACTCTCTGTAAACACAATTAACTGCGCTTGAGTATAAGTTTCTTTTAATTTTTTAATTCTAATTATTCCAGATTTTCCAGGAAATCGAATATCCAGTAGGATCACATCGACCTGGGGTCCACTAGTATTATTAGTATTTAAATTTGGTAAAGTTTGGATATGTCTCAAGGGACAGTACTTTGAAGTACCAGCTAGTGCTTTTTGCATAAAAGCAACATATTCCAAATCATCGTCAATCAGTAACAGTCTGTAACTCATCAGTAACCGTTGTTGT
>CALDEO010000124.1 GCA_937942465.1 uncultured Saprospiraceae bacterium | reverse complement strand
TGGTATACATATACACCTGTAGCGGGTGTAGAGTCCGTTACTGTTGATGTGACCAACTGGTCAGCAATGACAGGCGGTAGTGGTGGCGAGATCGGACTAGGAGCATATTCTGATTGTGCTGGTACACTATATGTTACACCAGATCCTGCAGATGCTGAGACTTGTGGAGCAGGTGGTAGTGCAAGTATTATGATTACTTGTCCAACAGGTACGATTAGCTTTTTAGTGTCGTCTTCAACAGCAGATCAAGGTGATTTTGATATTTCGCTTACTGAAGTACTGGGTACACCGGTTGTAGGTGATAATTGTGCTGATGCGACCGACTTATCAGGAGGAGGATCTGCAACAGGTACAACATGTTGTGCTACAGAAGATGTAGGCAATGCCAATCAAGCTTGTGGTGCAAATTTAAACCAAGATGTTTGGTTTTCTTATACCCCTGATGCTACTGAGGCAGGAGTTACTATTACAGTTACTGGAGGTACAATAGGTGTAGCTGCAGTAGAAGTATATACAGGAAATTGTGGAGGTCTTAATTTGGAAGATTCTGCATGTGGACCTTTAGCAACCTCAATATTTGAAGTATCAGCATGTGCTGATCCACCAGAAACAATTTTTGTAAAAGTAGCTTCGACAGCTTTAGAATGTGGAACCTTTGATGTCAGTTTTGTTACGGCAACAGGGTGTGCAGATTTCTCAGATACTTGTGATGAGGCAGCGGGTGCTACAGTGTTAATACCAATTACGGATGGGGCAGCAGATTGTGCTGCGTCATGTAATACTCTAGCTTGTAGCGAAGGTGGCGATTGTAGTGCTGATGGTTCATCCGTATGGTTTCAAGTAATGACGGATGGGACTGCATCTACTATGATTGTAACAGTTGATGATGCAACAATCACAGTTTTTGAAGGTGTAGATTGTGCAAGTTTAGCGCCTACAGCGGTTTCATGTGATAACACTCCAAGCCCGATAGTTGGTGTTGGTGCCAACAGAACGTATTGGATAAGAGTAGAAACAGATGAACCTCAAGAGAATATTGATATATGTGTAAGTACACAATTTAATGCATTTGATTGCTACGATGCACCTTTCTCATCTATGGGAGAAACGTCAATGCCAGAAGGACCATTTTGTCCTGGGGAGTCAGTAGAGTTTTGTTATGATATTGCTTTTATCATTAACCCAGCACCACCACCAAATGGTAATAATACACAGTGGCCACAAGGATTTATTCCAGTTCTAGGAGCTGGTTGGGATTTTGCTGAGTCAGCAATTCAAACACAAGGACCAGGTTTCTGGTTAGATGAAGGTAACGTCGATTATAATTTTGATAATCCTAATTATTCAGTAACTACTTTACCAAGCGGGATGTTAGGTTTGGAATATAATACAGGTGCAGGTTTAACTGCGGGTACTTTATTACCTGGTGGATGGTGGATAACACAGGCAGGGGGTGCTGGTTGTACCAATGATCTTTCTGACCCAGATACTGCTTGGGGACAGCCATTGACATCTATTAGTTTTTGTTTTACATTAATTGTAAAAGACACGGACGAGTTAGGTGATTGTAGTTTACCAGGCAATACTGATTTGAGTGTTGACTTATATGTATTTGCAGATGGAGAAACAGGATGTTGGCTCGATTTGTCATGTGCATTGAGTGTACCTAGTCAATTTACTGCTACAGTCAATTGTGACCTTCCAGAAGAGGTAATTGCCAATGATGATGAAATATGTAGTGATGGTATTACTGATATTACACTTTCATTAATCGATGGTGGTGGAGGTAATATTATCGTAACACCTATGGATAACCCGAATGTAACTGGTGAAAATGACCACATGTTCACAGGAGGATTTGGTATTATAAACGATCAATTACTTAATACGTCTACTACGACACAGGTTGTTATATATGAGGCGTACTCTACAATAGATGGTAACCCTTGTCCTGGACCTGTTACGACTTTTGAAGTTACAGTATTCTCACAGATAGAAGTAGAAGGTATGGGTGAGATTTGTCAAGAGTCAGATCCTGCATTCTCTGTCAATCCAATACTAGTTGCGAATGCCATTAATGGATCGGGAGTATATGTCAGTTATACTTGGAATCCATTGAACGGAGCACCAGGTGGTTTCTCCACAGGTGCAGATGGTAACAACTACGAAGTACCGCAACCAATACCAGCAGGAATGTATGAGTATGAGGTGACAGTGACAGATGACGAAGGTTGTATCGGTACCGGTATTGTAACACTAGAAATATTCGAAGAAGTAGAAGTTTTCTATGACCCGATTGCGTTCTGTCAAAATGATGACTTTAATCCAATAATAATTCCTAATTATGTATCAGGGACACAAGGATTTTCATACATATATAATCTAATGCCAGCCGGTGAGTTGGATGGCCAGCAATTTGGAGATCAATTTGAGATATATTTGGCTAGTTCTAATTTTACAGGACAAGACAACTTCTTTGTAGTTAACGTTACCGATGCTAATGGATGTACGTTCGAGATAGAAGTTCCTTTGTCAGTATCTCCTTCATTTAATATAGATTTTGAAATAGAGACAGAGTGTGGCGACAATAGCGCTACAATAAAAGCCTTAGTT
>CALDEO010000123.1 GCA_937942465.1 uncultured Saprospiraceae bacterium | reverse complement strand
ACACTACCAAGGTTATTAGGTCCGTTAACGGCAACTAAGGCTGAGAATGCAGTATTTATTGCTGGTATTGTTATTGGTCCTTGATTCATGACCTCACCATATACACTCACTTGTATGGTACGAGAGTAATTTAATGTTACTGCAAACTGGCCTTCGTTAAAGTTATTATACAATCTAAACCTCTGGAACAGTTTCTTTTTAGCATCAGCAAATGTCAATCCTTTAAGAAATACTCGCATTTTACCTCGGTTAATCCGAATATCTCCATCCTTACTTACGGTATATTGTTCATCTAGACTAGATGGTCCAAATATTGAAACACCGATCTCATCACCAGGTCCGATCACATATCTGTCTGGAGCTTTGATCTCTTGTGACTCCTGATATACTCGTATCGTTTTATTACGGAATAGCTCTTGTCCATATATTCTTACAGGATCTGGCTTTTTTATAGGCTCTTCTTCAAATATTTCTTCTACTTCCGCTATGATAGTATCTTTTATAGCATCGGTTGCTTGCATAGCATTTAAGTCCGTTGCTTTTGCATTATCAGCATCTTCTTCTTTCGCCTCCTTAGCTTTTGCAGCTTGGAGCTCTTCCATGATTGCTTTGACTTTCGGAATTTCAGATGGAGGTAAGTTATCTAAGTTATCGATATCATACCCGTTTTCTATTAATGCTTGAGAAGCCTCTTCTTCTGTCAATCCTCTTTTTTCAAGTTCTGACAAGACTTGTGCCTTCATTACTCCTGACTGTGCATTCATTCCGAATGAAGCCACTATGATAATAAGGAGGATTGTTAGTATTCTAAAATTCATAAATACAAGTTGATTTATTTACTGTATTGCTTTTTGTAATAATTCTGATATTCTTTAGTCTTCACATTCTCCAACCAGTCACTATTTTCGAGGTACCAATTCACAGTTTTTTTAAGACCTTCATGCAAAGATACGGAAGCTTGCCAATTAAGTTGCGTTTTTATCTTAGTTGTATCGATAGCATATCTACGGTCATGACCCTTACGATCTGTGACATATGTTATCAAGTTTTCTGACTCTCCTTCACACCGCCCCAGCGAAGTATCCATGATATTACATACCATTTTTACGAGGTCTATATTTGTCACTTCAGCATTTCCGCCGATATTATAGTTTTCACCTATTGCAGCCTCGTGAATCAATAAGTCCATCGCTTCGATATGGTCTTGTACATATAACCAATCTCTTACATTAAGTCCATCACCATAGATAGGTAATGGCTTTTGCTCAACAATATTATTGATGATCAATGGAAGTAGTTTTTCTGGAAATTGATTTGGACCGTAATTATTAGAACAGTTAGACAGGATCACGGGTAACTTATAAGTATGATGATAAGCACTTACTAGATGATCAGATGCTGCTTTTGATGCAGAGTAAGGTGATCTAGGGTCGTATCGTGTAGTTTCCGTAAATAATCCTTCAGTCCCTAAACTACCAAATACTTCATCCGTAGAGATATGGTAAAAGAGGGTGGCATCACCATTTTCAAACCTCGTTCTAAATGCATTTAAAAGATTTGCAGTTCCCAAGATGTTAGTAGTCAAGAAAGAGTTTGGATCTTCTATTGATCTGTCTACATGTGACTCAGCAGCTAGATGTACTACAGTGTCAATATTGTGCTTACTCATACAGTCTGTTACTGCTTGAGCATCCAGGATGTCGCCTTTGATAAAAGTATAGTTGCTAGCACGTTCAACACTTTTTATGTTTTCCAGATTACCTGCATAAGTCAACTTATCAAAGTTAACCACGTTGTAATTTGGGTACTTAGTTACCAAATGCTGAATCAAGTGTGAACCAATAAATCCAGCCCCACCTGTTACCAAGATATTATGTATTGATCTCATTGCTTATACAACTATATTTTTAAAGTAATCGTATGTCAATTGGAATCCTTCTTTTCTTCCGACTTTAGGAGACCAACCAAGTATTTCCTTTGCTTTAGTGATATCTGGTTGTCGTTTTTTAGGATCGTCGAGAGGTAAGTCATGATATGATACCTTAGAAGTCGTTCCTTTTACGATGTTGATTACCTCTTGTACAGTATCTTTTATAGTTATTTCTTCAGGGTTACCTATGTTAACTGGCTGAGAGTAATCGCTCATCAATAATTTATAAATACCATCTACTTGATCATCGATATAACAAAATGACCTAGTCTGAGATCCATCACCATATATAGTAATATCTTCTCCTTTTATTGCTTGCGCAAAAAAGTTAGGAAGAGCTCTCCCGTCATCGATACGCATACGAGGTCCATAAGTATTAAAGATTCTTACGATTCTCGTTTCTAGTTTATGGTAGGTATGATATGCCATCGTGATGGCTTCTTGAAATCGCTTTGCTTCATCATATACACCTCTCGGGCCGATAGGGTTTACATTACCCCAATATTCCTCAGTTTGTGGATGGACAAGTGGATCTCCATATACTTCGGATGTTGAGGCTATAAGTAGTCGAGCTCCTTTCTCTTTGGCTAGGCCAAGTAGGTTGTGAGTACCCAATGATCCGACCTTTAACGTTTGTATCGGCATCTCTAGATAATCGATAGGGCTAGCAGGAGAGGCAAAGTGTAGTATATAGTCAAGTTGACCAGGTACATGAACAAACTTACTCACATCGTGATGGTAATATTCAAATTCCTTGAGTTTAAATAAGTGCTCTATATTAGTAAGACTACCGGTGAGGAGATTGTCCATAGCGACCACATTAAATCCTTCTTTTAAGAATTTTTCACAAAGATGCGATCCTATGAAGCCAGCTGCTCCAGTAATAAGTATTTTTTTCATTTATGACAATGCTTTATTGAGGTGGTCTATTATATACGTTTGTTGTTCTATAGTCAGTTCTGTATGCATCGGTAGAGAGAATACTTCTGCACTTGCTTGCTCTGATATTGGCAACTTCTGTGGAGTAACTTCATCATCTAAGTATGCCTCTTGTAAATGCAATGGCACAGGGTAGTATATTCCGAAAGGTATATTGTGCTCTTTAAAATAAGCTGCTACTTGATCCCTTTTTGCTTTTATTCTTATCGTATACTGATGAAAAACGTGGGTACTGTTCGCTTGGATCTTCGGCGTTATAATCTGATTGTTACCCTCTAGTAGCTTATTGTACACTACTGCGGCTTCTTGCCTTGCTTTATTGTAAGAGTCTAGTTTTTTTAATTTGATATCTAATATTGCTGCTTGTATTCCATCTAATCTACTATTGACCCCGATACTCTCATGGTAATATCGTACCGATGATCCGTGATTGCAGATCAACTTTATTTTATTGTAAAGTCTTTCATTGTTAGTCATTAGTGCTCCGGCATCACCATAAGCACCTAGGTTTTTAGATGGAAAGAATGAAGTGCAACCAATATGCCCAATAGCCCCACTCATCTTTTTTTCGTCATTATTAAGCTGATATTTAGATCCTATTGCCTGAGCATTGTCTTCAACAACAAACAAATTATGCTTTTCTGCTATGGCCATTATTGCAGACATATGACATGGTTGTCCAAATAAGTGAACAGGTATAATACATCTAGTTTGACTTGTAATGGCTGCCTCAAGCTTAGTCTCATCAAGATTAAAGGTACTAGGATTGATATCTACAAAAACAGGTTTTAACTTGAGTAAAGCTATTACTTCTGCTGTAGATACAAATGTAAATGGAGTAGTGATAATCTCATCACCAGGCTCTAGATCCAATGCCATTAGAGCAATCTGCAATGCATCGGTACCATTACCACAAGGTATTACGTATTTGCAATCAAGATAAGTGGCTAGATTGTCAGAAAATTCGCTGACTTTTTTACCTCCGATAAACTGCGTAGACGACAATACTTCCGCAATAGCAGCGTCTACATCTGCTTTTATGTTTGTATATTGCGACTTGAGATCCACCATGTGGAGTTTCATAAGTATTTTTTTTTGCAAAGATAATATTATTACCGATACTTAATTTGTCATAATGCGATGTAATTTTAGTAATATCAAGATGATACATATTGGATTTAAGAGTATTTGTTTCGTGCTGTTGCTGTGTGGGTTTACCCATGTATCGGCCCAGGAGATAGAGGGTACTCCTAGTGCTTGGATAGGACATGCTTCTTATGGGATGGATTTGCCTTTAGGTGATCTTGCCGATCGCTTTGGTCGCAATTTTCAAACAAGTATTGGGGTCGAAAGATTGACTGGGTCAAATATTATTATAGGTGCTGACCTTAAATATCTGTTTGGTAATAATGTGAATGAAGATCCATTATCAACCCTAAGAAATCTAAATGTCGAAATATTGGGGGTTAATAATTTTCCAGCAACAGTATTTCTTAGACAACGAGGCGGATATGCAGGAGTTACAGTAGGTAAGCTGTTTCCGATAAGTGACAAGTCTAGATCAGGAATAAGAGCAACCATAGGTGCTGGGTTATTTTATCATTACATCAGACTACAAGATGACTCACAGGCGGTGCCGCAGATTGCGGGAGATTATGCCAAGGGTTATGATAGATTATCAAGAGGGCCTGCATTTAAACAGCAGATATATTGGCAAAACCTATCAAACGACAAACGACTAAATTATTATATAGGTCTAGAGTTGATGCAAGGCTTTACCAAAAATGTTAGACCGATCAATTATGATACACAGCAGTCTGTTACGGATGCTCGATTTGATATGACGATAGGAGTACGAGTAGGGTGGATACTACCTTTCTACAGCCAGAATTTCGAAGATGAAGAAATTTACTATTAGATTTCGAATCATATTATAGATGTATACAGTATTTATTACGATCCTTTCTTTTATTGAAAAAATTGGGGCTTTATTCAATCACAAGTTGAGCTTAAGGGCTACTGGGTTGAGCAATTGGGAGGATAGTAT
>CALDEO010000122.1 GCA_937942465.1 uncultured Saprospiraceae bacterium | reverse complement strand
TATCGTAAAGAAAAATGCGGAACTCAATGCGCAGGAGTTAGTCAGTAGATCTTCTATTATTGGAGATGCAGTGAGATCAGGTGATGTCAAAATCGTACCTGCTTACTATAACTTAGACTCAGGTAAAGTAGATTTTTTATAAGAATCTGAAAAAAATAAACTTCAAGAAATTTACTTCTTGATCAATATAAAACCACTGTGCGGCTACATGATCCTACAGTGGTTTTTTTTGTAAAACAAAGTATTAGTTAAATACTAAAGAAGGAATATAGATTCATACAATTATGACCTAAAGTCTAATCTGACTACATTAGTGTTATTCTGACCCAAATTATGAAAACAGTGGAAGGCGAGTTTGAAGAGTATAATGTAAAAGCAAGTAATGAATTCGATTTTACAGTAATTCCTCAATACAATGATTACTTGTATAAGTCAAACCCGTCGAATTACCTAGCGAAAAGGATTCAAAAAGACCTTGAACTAAATAAATTCTTCAAATATATTGATCGAACACATTCTGCAATCGGTCAACAATACCTCTACGATAAAATACTTAAAGCCAATAATACGAAAGATTCAATTGCTAAATTAGAGCAATGCATAGAGTATTATTCTAGTAGTGAAAGCCAGAAAAGGGAAATGAGTAAGATTTTGGCTAAACTTTCAAGGGACCGAGATTTTTACTTTCCGTATCTCATCTTCTCGGAGTTGCCTTCTAAAATGAAGTATTTCAGTGCTGTTCGGGTTTTACAGTTTTTAGTTATCGCCCTATCAGCGTTAGTAGTATTCTACAATATACTTTTTATACCTCTAGTTGCAATCTTTGCATTGAATTTGGGTATCCATTATTGGCACAAAAATAAAGCTGGAAATTTAATTCAGTACTTTTTTAGAATCAATGTACTAACAAGTACTTGTCGAAAATTAGATTCAAAATCAAAATCAAAATCAAAGGAAAAAAACGACCCAATAATGGGCACTATTAAACGTGTTGAAAAGCTTTCTACATCTATATCATATCTTAAAACGGACAGCTTACAAGACAGTGAAATAGGGGCGATGGTATGGTATGCATTAGAAATTATTAAAATAGCTACGCTGAGTGAAGTAATACTTTTCCAAAAAGTGATAGATCATATAAAAGAACGAAGAGATGATATTCATACTTTGTACAAGTATGTCGGTGAAATAGATGCAGCTATCTCGATTAGTTTGCTTAGAGATGGTCTAGATTCTTATTGCAAACCAGTATTTGTAGAACATAAGAAAGATATGTTTTTTGCAGAGCTATACCATCCACTTATTAATGCTTGTGTTGCCAATGATCTTCATTTAGTAAATAAGAGCCTATTACTAACGGGTTCTAATATGTCAGGGAAGTCGACTTTTATAAAATCAATTGGCTTAAATGTAATTGCATCTCAAACGTTGAATACATCATTTACTAGTCAATATACTGCACCAATGTTAGCTCTTTCAACATCAATCAAAATAGATGATGACCTAAGTGAAAATAAGAGTTATTATCAGGAAGAAGTTATTACGATCGGTAATATGTTGGATCAATCAAAAAATGAAAATAAGCAGTACTTATTTATTATCGATGAAGTATTTAAAGGGACCAATACAATTGAAAGAATAAGTGGTGGAAAAGCAATATTATCATACCTGAACATGAAGGATCATATAGTTCTAGTGGCAACACATGATATAGAATTAACGAGACTCTTGAGTCAAGAATATGAGTCTTATTATTTTCAGGAAAGTGTAGATGAAAGTAGTTTGAATTTTGACTACAAATTGAGAAAAGGGGAAATTAAAAAGTTAAATGCAATTAAAATTATGGAGATATCTGGGTATCCAATATCAATAGTTAATGAAGCTAGAGAGTTAGCTGAGAAACTAGAAAAAGAAAAAACAGGAATGCCTTTGAATGGCTAAGTAACGTTGGTTGAGCTGTTCAAAGTAATGTGGATTAGGTTTTTTTGTTCTAATTTAATTAGGATGTTGAAAAGGATATCCTTGTTTTTTTTGTTCTAAATGTTGTAACAATCTGTGTTATTATTACCACTAATAATGTCAAAAATAGTAAAAGCTATAATTGCACCTTTTTGAATTAAACGCAGGGTATTTATAGCAAATTAATGACCTAAGGTGTTGCGAGGTGAGTTGGTATTACTATAGGATTCACGAGTTTTAATTTATAGAAAATACAGGGATTATTAAAAAAAAAAGAACTATTTTTTACCTCAACGTTAGAATGTCAATAGACAATAAATATTTTTAAAAATCAACGAGAAATAGCATCTTACAATGGATATGCAAGCACCAGATAAGAATAAGAAGTTTCCGTTAGATCATTACGATCGATTATGCTTCCTTAAAAACGTCGTTAAGAATCCGAATATTGAAATAGGTGACTACACCTATTATGATGACTTTGACAATGTCGAAAACTTTGAAAAAAATGTAAAATATCATTTTGATTTTACGGGAGATAAGTTGATCATCGGTAAGTTCTGTATGATTGCTTCAGGAGCAAGCTTTATCATGAATGGCGCTAATCATTTAACTGATGCGATTACGGCCTACCCATTTGCTATTTTTGGCAATGGATGGGAGCATGCAATGGATGGCAAGTCATACCCAAGTAAGGGTGATGTAGTCATAGGCAACGACGTATGGATCGGTCATAATGCAACGATCATGGCTGGAGTCACAGTTGGCAACGGGAGTATCATAGCAGCCCATGCAATCGTGACCAAGGATGTACCACCGTATACTATTGTCGGTGGCAACCCAGCTAAAGAAATAAGGAAACGATTTGATCAAGTGACGATAGACCAACTTCAACAACTGGCATGGTGGGACTGGTCTATCGATAAGATTACAGCCAATGTAAAGAAGCTCACAAGTGGAGATGTCAGCGCGATTATAGATTAATTACATTTGTGTAAACAACTGAAAAAATATATTTGAAAGTCTCTATACTCATGCCTGTCAAGAATGCCATGCCTTACCTCAAGGAGTGCATAGCGTCTATCGTAGGACAATCTACCACCGGCTGGCAACTGATCGCTGTAGATGATCACTCTACGGATGACTCGTGGGAGTATTTGCGTCAAGCAGCAGCAACTGATCGTCGGATCATTGTATCTCAAAACCTAGGGTCGGGCATAATCGATGCTTTGCGTCAAGCATATAAGGCGAGTACAGGCGCATACATAACCCGTATGGACGCCGATGACATCATGGCTACAGATAGGCTTGCAGTCATGTCGTCGCAGCTAGAAGCACATGGCGATGGTCATATAACCTTGGGACAAGTAGCGTACTTTGCAGAGGGTGGAGTAGGAGATGGATATAAGAGATATGAGCAATGGCTCAATGGGCTCATAGCGACCGGCACATGCTGGCAAGATCTATATAGAGAATGCGTCATCCCATCGCCTTGCTGGATGGTCTCAAGAGCAGACTTTGATCAGTGTAGTGGATTTGATATAGATACCTACCCTGAGGATTATGATTTATGTTTCAGGTTTTATAAGGCAGGATTGCAGTGTATCCCTACGGAGCATGTGTTGCATCAGTGGAGAGACTACGGTACTCGTACCTCTAGGACAGATGAAAACTATGCGGACAATCGATTTTTGGCATTGAAGTGCAACTACTTTGAGGAGCTACATCACGACCCGAGTAGAGAGCTCGTACTATGGGGAGCTGGCAAAAAAGGGAAGTCCATCGCTAAGTTATTATTAGAGAAGGAAATACGTTTTCGATGGCTATGCAACAATGATCAGAAAATAGGGAGAGATATCTATGGGGTTATATTAGAGTCTGTAGCGCAATTGCCAGAGATTGAGAACCCTCAAATCATCATATCAGTAGCCAACCCCGAAGAGCAATTAAAAATAACTAATCAGCTTAAAGACAACTCAAAAAAGTCTATAGAGGACTATTTCTGCTTCTGTTAAGTATCAGTTCAAAGAAAACTGTATCGAACAATCGAGAAATGCATACTTAACATCTAGCATCTAATACCTAAAAATCTAGCGTCTAGCATCTCTAAATCGTTAAAACCGCCACAAGCTATGTATACCATAAGTGGTCACCTGAAAACCTGCAACAGAGGCTGATGCAGCATTGTTAAAGTTGAAAAAAGCCAGTACCCAACTAATGTCGTTGATCTTGTAGCCTGCTTCTATTTCTACTCGTTGTACACCTTGACTATCGGTGTCATTGATTTTTTGAAAACCTATTGCTCCTGTGACACCATAAACCCACTTTTTCATCGGGTGATATCGATTGTCGTACTTGACAAAAACCTCAGCACCACGGTAGTTGTCGGGACTGAAGTATACTGGGGATACGGTCTCAAATGCAAGTCGTTGCATATTAACACCTACTTGAAAGAGTGGCAACTCAGTGAAATTGTGGAATAGTGAAAAGAAGATGAAATCTGAGACGTTATCATCCGAGATATCACTTCTTGTAAGATTCGTATAGACTCCAAACTTATCCGTAAATCTATTATAGTACTCTAGTGTATATCTATTTTCGCTGATAGCACTATTGATCAAAGCTACATTGTAGTCAAAAAAGTTGGTTTGATAACTAAGCTTAACATTGTGAAATTCACTGAATTTATATTTGGCCTCAGCCCCATAGATATAATTGTATACCCAGTCTGAGCCATCTCTTATTGCCCCGGATGCTCCTACAGTTGCCTGTAGATACAGATCTTTATTGATAGCATATCTACTACCGATATTCATGTTTTGTTGGCTCGAACTAGATTCATTTTCTTGTTCACTGTTTCTCAGGTCGTAGTGAGCGATCAATTGCAAAGGGTACCTATTGGTAGACTCAAAGTCAAGGCTAAACAATCTTACGTGGTTACCACCATTATCATCGAGAAAGGTGATATCTGGCTTGACGGTAGTATAGAATGCCTTGTCCA
>CALDEO010000121.1 GCA_937942465.1 uncultured Saprospiraceae bacterium | reverse complement strand
GTTAGATTGTTTGACTCTAGACTGCTTGATGTTAGACGCTAAACTTTTAGGTTTTAGGTCTGTAAGAAGGGTTCTTTAGTAGCATTTCTTGGTTCTTATTGCGAATCGGTATCTTTAATGCAAGCATATGTTATACGATTTCTTGTATTTTTTCAAAAATAACTTAGACCTTCCCAACCATCTGTAATCATATCAGTGTATATGATTATAGAAATACTTCATGACCAGCAATAAAGCCAATATTAAACTCATAATAGACGGATGCCTGCGTGAGCAGACACTGTTCCAAGATAAGCTATTTAAGCTTTATTATGGCTTTGTGATGTCCATATGTGTGAGGTATGCGAGCAACAAGGATGAATCTAAGGAGATGCTCAACGATACATTCTACACTGTATTCAAAAATATATCGAAGTACGACGATCAATATCCGCTAGAGCCATGGCTTAGACGAGTATGTATCAATACATGCCTCAACTATAAAAGGAAGTATGTAAAAGAATGGTCAAAAGATAGTTTGATCGAGCTCAATGACGACACCGTAAATGGGCACATCTCGCTACCCAATGCTGTAGACTTGGACTACTTGCAACTGTTGCAACACTTACCAGAAGCATGTAAAACGATAGTCAATCTTTATATAATCGAGGATTACAAGCATCATGAAATAGCAGAACTACTGAATGTAAGTGTGGGTACTTCTAAGTCCAACTTGCACCGTGCAAAGCAACTCTTGTATAAAATGCTCGAGAAAGATAAAAGAGGCAGATTAAAACTGAAGTCAAACTATGGAGGATAAGTTATTCAACAAAATAAAAGAGAGCAGTCAGTTGCATTCTGAATATCAGATGCCTGATGATGCATTGGCTGGGTTTAGAGAATATACTGCTAAACGTGATAGCCCTGATAGCTCCTATGTCAAGTACATCGTACTAGCTACATTGCTCTCATTACTTATCGGATCTAATGTATTTTGGTATCTAAGACAGGCCAATAATACAGCTACAAATGAACGTACATATCCAGATGTTACTACAGCCCTAAACCCAATCAACCTAGCAACAAAAACAGATACCGTATACATAACTAAATACGTAACCGAAAGTAGCGAACAATCAGTACCTAAAGGAAAAACACTAATAACCGAAACCGAATATTTTACTTTTCAAAAAAGTAAAAATCAATTAAAAGCACTGCAATCATCGATCTCTAATCTAGCTTATAAATTATCTAAACTAGAAGGGGCAAATAAGCAAAAAACACCTTTAGGTAACGTTACTACTGATGTAATGCAATCGTCATCATTACTCAAGACCAGAGAACGTCAAGGTGCAGGCATTGCTATGATAGATCTAGAAAGTATTGAAAAACTTAAGGAACTTAGATTTTTAGATAAGTTACCAATCAGTCTTCTAGACCATAGGCCAATAGCTAATATTAAAAATTCCTTTTCACCGATTCATCTCGAAACGCCAGAAAATCGATCACTTTTAAAGTTTATTCGTCCAAAGACTTTTAGTGTATTTGGTCAATATGGATTGCATATAGAAAAAGGAATAGACCTGGATCATATGACTGGAAGACATTTTGATCTAGGGATAACTACCCTACTCTCTAGCAAAATCAGAATACGAGCTTCTGTAGAAATAGCTAAATCTAAAGCAGAGTTTGAAGATGACTATGATCTACCTAGTTTTATTCCGAGTGTAAGTATCCCTGAAGGTGCTATACTCAACGAAGTCTATCTATCTAGTAAGCGTATCTCAACTGCGATCGGTCTAGATTACTTATTTAAGCCTCGTCATATATTCAGACCATATATAGGCCTTAGTTATAACTATGGAAAGCAACAATACATTAATATTGAGTATGAGTATTTTTTAGCGAATGGAAAACTCAAACTATTGGCTGATAACTCATCTAGATTGTCCAATCGCTTGATAGGCCTGACTATAGGTAGCGATATCAACTTATCTAATAACATGGATGCATTTATCAATCTAAGTGGCAACTATAGATTAAGTGGTAATATAAACGGCATTTTCCAACTCAATTCTGGAGTTACATATCACTTTTAAAATTCTGAACCCGACATAAAGCCATGTTTTGAAATACAAGGCAATTTTATTGGTCGATGTTAACGTTAAGTTGTATGCTTTATTAAAAATCCTACAACAGCCATAAAAAAATACCTTTCAATTATATAAAAAATAGAACTCATGGACAGAAAAGAATTTTTAAAAAACCTCGGATTTGGAGCTGCATTTATGTTAACAGCATCTTGCTTAGGTGGTTGTTCTAAAGGTAGTCAAGATCTCGGACCCGTTGATTTTACGATCGACCTTACCGACTCTCAATATGCTGCGTTAACTCAGAATGAAGGATACGTAGTTATCGATCGAGTTGTAGTAGCTCGAGATATCAATGGCAACTACGTCGCAGCCACTCAACTCTGTAGTCATGAAGATAAATACAAGATCATCTATAAAAATGATGAATGGTTCTGTACAGATCATGATGCAAGATTTACATTAGAAGGAGATGGTATCAACGGCAATGGCTCTAAAGGAATAACAACCTACCAAACGGTACTTGATGGAAATATGCTGAACGTATTTTCATAAAGCATTTAATATAACCCTATCAAATTATAAATATGAAATACATCATAATAATGGCAATATGCCTCAGCAGTATTGCAGCTACAGCTCAATCTGACCATGCTAACTGGTTTACTAATCAAGCAGAGGCCATGAGTCATGCTAGTGAACACCAACAAAACATTCTTATGGTATTTGCTGGCAGTGACTGGTGTAGACCTTGCATCAAGTTGAAAAAAGACATTCTACAGGATGATACATTCTCAGCGTATGCACAGGACCATTTGACGATACTATATCTTGATTTTCCTGCAAAGAAAAAGAATAGACTCAGCAAAGAGCAGACTACTCAAAATGAAGCACTAGCTGAGCAATTTAATCAATCTGGCTCGTTTCCTAAAGTGATGTTAGTGGACCATAATTTGAAAAAAATAAAAGAGATCTCCTACAACAACCAGAGTGTAGAAGACTTTTTATCAGCCCTGTAACTATGACTCGATTATCATTTATTCTTCTATTGGTCATTAGTATACAGACCATTGCATTTGCGCAAGCATCTCACAAGGAAGTATTGCTCCTCATGGGTACCCGATTTGAGTTGACAGCAATGGCAACATCTAAAGCAATTGCTCGCGATGCAGTGACTCAAGGTATTGCAGAAATAGAGCGAATTGAGTATTTGATTTCTTCATGGAAGACTACTTCTCAAACAAGTGAAATCAATAGAAATGCAGGTATAAAACCAGTTGTGGTAGATCGAGAGTTATTTGACTTGATCAATAGATCTTTAAAGATCTCGGCACTTACTGATGGAGCATTCGACATATCATTTGCAAGTATCGAACGCTTATACGTGTTTGACAAATCGGAACGAGTATTGCCGACTACAGCACAATGCCTAGAATCAATTGCTAAGATTAACTATAAGGATATTATTCTTAATCAAGCAGAGTCATCGGTATACCTCAAGCAAGTAGGTATGAAAATCGGATTTGGTGGTATCGGCAAAGGATATGCTGCCAATAAAGCCAAGCAACTCATGATGCACATTACAGGAGTACACGGAGGCGTAGTCAATGCCGCTGGTGATCTTGTAACCTGGGGAGAGAATGGCAAATCAGAAGGATGGCCTGTACAAATATCTGACCCCAAAAATATCGATAAAAGTATCGGTTGGCTGAGCATACACAATGCCTCTGTGGTCACCTCCGGTGACTATGAAAAATACTTTGTAAGCGATGGGACACGATATGCTCACATCATCAACCCACGTACTGGTATACCTACAACAGGAGTCAAAAGTGCTACGATCATCTCACCTGATGCTGAGCTCGGTGATGCACTGGCTACTTCCATATTTGTATTAGGTGTTGATCGCGGATTGCAACTGATCAATAGACTTAAAAATGTAGAAGCATTGATCATCACAGACAATGATGAATTGCATAAATCTAACAATCTAAAACTCAATAAATACTAACACATGATAAGCATTATCAAAAAAGCATGTTGCCTTATACTCATCGGATGCTCGATAACAAGTTGCGTATCCGTAAAGGCATACCAGAAGATGCACTTAAATGATAAGGAAATGGCACTAGGAGACAAAAAGCTAGAGACTTTTGAAATTAATTACGAAGCATACCGAGAAGGTGCAGCTGGAGCTAATGGAGGTAAAGTCGGTGGTGGCTGCGGCTGCAATTAATCATAAAGACAAAGAAACTAATCATGATCAAATCAAAAATAATTGCATTCACACTTTTTCTATTTATCT
>CALDEO010000120.1 GCA_937942465.1 uncultured Saprospiraceae bacterium | reverse complement strand
CATCAGCTGCATTACAACTTACATCTTTTACATTTACGATATTACATATAAGTGCCGCAGGTTGCGTTATTTCTATATCACAAACTACAGTCTCACTTGCGTTATCTGTTATCGTAACTTGGTATACTCCTGCCAACAAGTTAGTCGCAGAAGCATTACTGCCACCGCCACCACTCCATGCATAGGCATAAGGAGGTGTTCCTCCCATTCCTTCAGCCATAGCTGAGCCAGTCGCCATTCCATTACATATTACATGTTGAACTACAACTGCGTTACATATTAACTCAGGAGTAGGTAAGTCACCACAAGCTTCATCAGTTTCATCTACTGCTCCATCATTATTTAAATCTAATGTACTTTGATTAAACAAACCTTCTCCAGTTTGGCCAGGTGTCATACCTCCTGATGCACAAGCAACATAGATATTATCTCCTGTACCATCATTTAAATCCATCTCTACATCAAATACTAAAGTAAATGTATGACAACTCCCTGAAGCTAAACTTTGATTATTAGTCAATGTCCAACCACCTGTTGGCGGTGTAATTGGAAGTAACACTCCACTAGATGGGATTGTCGAACTATAAATCGCATTGGTAATAACTATATCATCATCAAACTGTGGTTCATCTTTCAAGCTATACGTGCCTGCTGCTCCACCATCATTACATACTTCAATTTGGTATGTTACTTCATATGCATTCCCACCTAAACTTACTGGTTGTCCTACTAAAGTTTTTGTATGGTAAATATGCGGTAAATCTCCACATGCATCATCTGTCTCTTCTGCAGTTCCATCGTTGTTTTCATCTAAGCTACTTACGTTAAACAAACCTTCGCCTGCACTACCCGTAGCTGTAGCTCCATCACCACATGCAGTATAATCACCATCACCTGGGCTTGTAGCAGAATTAAGATCCATCTCTACACTTACTACTAGAGTATAGGTATGAAGTCCTCCTTCTACTATTGCCTGAGCACTTGATAAGGTCCAAGGGCCTGTACCCGCTAAAGCAGTAGGACCTGGCTGACCAGCGTTACCTAAAGCATTCGTACTATATTCAGCACTGTTAATTATTATATCGTTATCAAACATGGGAGTATCTGTCAGTGTATAACTGCCATTAGCTCCTCCTAGATTTTCTACAACAATCGTATATGTTACATCCCAAGTTGTCGGACCTGTTTGTACTGGTGTACTTATCGTTTTTGTATGAATCAAATACGGAAGGTCTCCGCATGTTTCTGCTTCTAAATCAGCGACTGTATCTTCATCTAGATCCAAATAAGCTAGATTATATAAACCTTCTCCAGGAACTGAACTTCCAGGCGTACCATCCTCACAAGAATCGTATTCTTCATCACCGACACTATTGGCATCTTCTAGATCCATACAGACCGCTACTGTCAGCATATAATTATGCGAACTATTCATCGCTATTACTATATCGTCTCCCAATAACCAAGGTCCTAGTCCTGCTAAGGTTGCACCCGTATTACCAACTACATCACTTGTATAAGCTGCATCTTGTATAATTATATCATCATCATAAGTAGGCTGGTCATATAAGTCATATTCACCAGCTCCGCCACCTATATTGGCGACCGTTATATTGTATAAAACATCATAACAGCCATCTCCAGTAAGGGTAGCTGACACAAAACTTTTTGTCATATTCAACATAGGGCAAGGTAAAGGGCCACTATTAACTGTTAGTGCTTCGCATACACATTCTCCATCGTTGTTGGTATCTGGATTGCCAATCATGACAATCATACCTCCGTCGGCATCACACGAACTCATATCTACAGTACCCATTACGGTAGTCATACTTCCTGCTGCAATCGGTCCATCAATGGTTACCGTCTCGATAAGTGTTCCATTACCGCAAAATAAATCAACATTTAAACTCTCCCCAGCTATCAAACCTAGGCTATCAATATTTACACTAATGCTATAATCGATACTACCTGTGGTTGTACAAACAAAATCAGAACTTGCTAAACTTAAAACTGTCTTTTCAGTTGAAAAATCTATAACCGATTGACCAGTTATTACTTTCAAGCTAGGACAAACACCTCCTGCTTCCGTAGGACAACTTACACCAGATACACTGGCAATGGCTTCAACCATCATTCCCTTTACTGCATCACACTCCGCATCACTAGCATTTCCTATTTCATAGGTAAAACAAGTAGACATCGTCGCACCCATTGTTATATCTAAAACAGGCACCATGAATTGTAATACCGTTTGATTATTTACATTGGTACTCTGCACTGGATCTCCTACACACATACCTGGGCTACAACATAGAAATGAGCCAGCTATATATTCTACCCCTTCATCTAATGTTACTTTTATCGTATCCTCAGCAGAAGTCATGTTTGCTAACAAAGGAACAAACATAATATCTACTTCTACCAAACTACCTAAACACCCTTGTAATTTAGGGTCTCCTTCCATCACTACCTTTACATCAGATGCATATGGTTCTTGAGCTCCATCAACTAACAAATCAGAAGTCCGTGCTCTAACACCATTATTAATTGCTGGATCTCCACATGGTCGATCTCCAAATGCCTGAAATATTAAACCAGCACCTGATACAAAATTACAATCTGTTATTAATTTAAATCTCACAGCCACTTCTCTATCATCAGGTGTCAATGCATCAACAGTACCTGCGATACCTCCTACACCTACTGCAGTATGAGATTCTATATTTACTCTAAAAGTTGTACCCATCATAGTTGTATTAGCCAACTGCCAATCACCACTACCTGATGGGTATTCAACTTCAATATCTCCAGTTATACTTGCACCAGTAGGTAAAATTATATCCAAAAGAGGATTATCTAGATAAGCCGATTGAGCACTTGTCAATATTAATTCTACATCTTGTTCTGTACAGAGCGGCATCCTAACTACAGGTTCTTTATTTACTGCTAATTGTACCTCTGATTGTAAAGGCAAAGCATATAATGTATCTAATTGAGCACATGGCACGTCTATTCCTTGTTCTGGATAATCAGAACATCCGAATCCCGCTTCTACTTCAATTCCACCTCTATCACAAGCACTCGCATCAGCACACACTTCATATGTTGATGATGCAGTTGCATCATTATCACCTAATTCGAAATATCCATTGGCATTAACCGGAATATCAACTCCGCCTTGGCTAACAGAATAATTGTTTAAAACACCATCGATACTGGTTAACCTAAACCAAGAGAATGGTGCATCTACACTATTACTTCCGTTATTTAAAATCACATCCCAACATACTCTACCTTCTGTATATTGAACCTCACCTCCACCTGTAATAAATGGTTGTGGGGCATTATATAAAACGCTAGCGTAACCTGAGTAATATGGATCGGTAGTACAACTCGCTGTTGGATGAGTCTCGTTAGGTGCAAAACAGCCAACACCAACAACATTTGCTGTGTGCCTCGTACTGAATGAACCTGCCATTGCATCGCATGATGGATCTACTTGTAATGTTAAGTTATAGCTCCATGCTTCATCGCTGACCTGAATCGGACCGCCATTTGCATTAAAAAACTGTCCCAAATTCGTTATAGTAATGAAATTACCACTTTGTACAATATCCGAATCTGAAACCACTTGGCCTGAAAACCTAATTGAACCAGGCCTATACTGAAATGCCTCTGGAATTTGGATAATCCATTCATCTAAATAGGTAAATGGTCTATACTCGTTGGGATACCAAATATCCCCAGTTTGCGTATTTATATAATATCGTTGACTATACGTTAGGGTCCCGGTACAACCACTAATAGACTGTGGATTAGGAGTCCAAGGAGAGTGATAGTGATGCAATACATTCATATAATCATTGTAATGATCACAGGTGTATTTATTTTCATCACTTGGATTATCTCCTACTGGATTAGGTATATAGCTACTATATACTTCGTTATTTGCAACATAAGCAGTAAATCCAGATCGCTCTAGATCACCGTTGACTCTATATTTTGCTTTGACTACTATCGAATCTCCGCCTTCCCACGTTGTTTTACCAGCACAACCAGTAAGGTCATATTTGGCAATATCGCCTGGTTCTATCGTAGCTGTGACAGTACAATTTATTGGTGCACCTCCACCTGCTGGAAATATGGTAATCTCAGCATCAGGAAGAGGTTCAAATAATCGAGTATATGGATTGGTATTACAATTCCCATTTCTAGAAAATAAGTCAAACTCTACATAAACATGGTTAAATGGGTTGCCATTATTAGCATCTGTAGGTTCTACATTAGGCTCTACATATATTTCCCATGTTCCTTGAATTGTATCGCAATTTGAGGAATTACGTAAATTAACATCGGCTGGATTTGCTAGTCCGGTACCGTCCGGCACACCGTTATTATCAATATCTGCTTGACCCAAGCTAATTCGCTCAAGAGTGAAAAATCTCGGAGTCGCCCCTCCACGTGGACAAGGATCTGGACAGTGCAAAGTAAAGGACCTAGATTTACATCCATAATGTCTTAAACCACTACAATTGTCGTCATCAAAGGTAGCTTCATGCCACATACTGACACTTTTGGTTCCTCCTCCTTCAGTACATGTAGCTTTAAATGGAATATTTAAACTTCCAGCGCCTGGTGAAATATCCTCCATATTGAAACACAATACATTTCCGACTTGTGTTACTTCTATATTATTAGTTCCCCTAAAGGATTCTGTTCCGTTTCCAGTGTATACTAATCC
>CALDEO010000119.1 GCA_937942465.1 uncultured Saprospiraceae bacterium | reverse complement strand
TAATACCCCTTATAGTCAGGTCTAAACCCAATTCTTAATCCTACTTGGATTTGGCTCATAGATCCAGAATCCAACGGTACAAGATCACAAGTCTCACAGTTTCTGGCGAGAGTCTCATTGTAAAATTCACTAGATACGGATGGTACATAGTTATATTGAGCAAATGGAGTGATCGTCAGGAAGTCGTTGATACCAATATCAAGACCGAGACCAAGACCCAATCTAAAACCTGAGCTACTACCTGAAGTAGTCGTCACAGCATCTCCATTGAGAGAGATATCGGCATTGTGTGATTGCAATACATAGCCTGGGCTTATCAATAAAAATAAACCTTTATCGATCAAAGTCCCTTGCTTGGACCAAGTGGGGCAGTCACAGTCTCCTTCAAAATCAAGGAAGTAAATGTGGGTATTTAAGTTGAAAGCATATTGCTTCATACTATAGTCAAAGTCTTCAAATGAGAAAACATTATTTTGCTGACTTGAGCTAGAAAATCCGCTAAAACTTAATTCTGGAAAGAACTCCACTCTTTTTTCTTTAAATCGGTACCAATAGTCAACTCCGATCTCATACGAACTAGCATACATGTCTGATGACTCCGTGAAGATCTCGTTAGATATTGTATTCCAGGTATTTAGGTCGTTGCTAGCGTATTTGGCAGAGACACCAAATTGTGCATTTAGGCTTATTGAGATCAATAAAAAGAGGGAAGCAAAAGAAAGTTTCATAGTTCTATATTTATCACTAAACGATTCTACTAAAATAAAAGTATTTTTGCATTCGAAATGAAGACAAAAACACTTAAGCCCAATAAAGTTAACGTTGTAACGCTAGGTTGCTCCAAAAACTTAGTAGATTCTGAAAATTTAATTACGCAGTTGCAAGCCAATGAAATCGATGTTGTCCATGACTCCACCGAGGACGATGCTAATATTGTCGTAGTCAATACTTGCGGATTTATCGATCTAGCAAAAGAAGAGTCCGTCAATACGATTCTCAACTTCGCTGCAATCAAAAAGCAAGGAGGTATCGAAAAGCTATATGTCACTGGTTGTCTATCGCAACGATACAAGGATGATCTCGAAAAAGAAATCCCTGAGGTAGATGCGTATTTCGGTACGCTGGAGTTGCCGGGACTATTAGAGAAGTTTAATGCAGACTATCAGCATGAGCTACTAGGTACCCGTACCATCACGACGCCGCAGCACTATGCATACCTCAAGATATCTGAGGGTTGCAATAGGACCTGTAGCTTCTGTGCTATCCCTCTGATGCGGGGCAAGCATATATCTCGTACCATCGATAGTCTTGTGGCTGAGGCCAAAAATCTAGCAAAGTACGGAGTCAAAGAGGTGATGCTTATTGCCCAAGAGTTGACATACTATGGCTTAGATTTATACAAAAAAAGAGCTTTGTCAGAGTTGCTAGATGCACTTTGCGAGGTAGAAGGTATCGAGTGGATCAGATTGCACTATGCATATCCTAGCAAGTTTCCGATAGATATATTGGAGACCATGGCAAAGCAGCCCAAAGTCTGTAACTACCTAGATATTCCATTGCAACATGCCAATGATGCAGTACTAGAGCGAATGCGTCGTCAGATCACTCAGAAAGAACAAAGAGAACTCATCGCTGCAGCAAGGAAGATTGTGCCGGATATCGCTATCCGTACGACGATGTTAGTCGGTTTTCCAGGAGAGACAGAGGAGGAGTTTCAAGACTTATGCGATTTTATAGTAGATATGAAGTTTGATCGATTGGGAGTTTTCCAGTATAGTCATGAAGAAGATACAAGTGGATACTTACTACAAGATGATGTCGATGCCGAGACCAAAGCGGAGCGAGCTAATATCATCATGGATATCCAGAGAGACATATCATATGCCAAAAACGACTCTCGGATCGGTCAGAAACTTAAGGTATTGATCGATCGTAAAGAATCTCAATACTTTGTAGGACGTACCGAGTTTGACTCACCAGAGGTGGACAATGAGGTATTGATAGATGCTAAAAAACACTTTGTAAGATTGGGAGATTTTGTAGAGGTTGATATCGTCGATGCTCAAGAGTTTGATTTATATGGTGAGCCTGTAGAAGTGCAATCTCAATCATAACTTTAGAATTACAAATAGAAAAACGTCCATATGAAAGTCTGTATATTTTGTGGTGCTAGATCGGGTAATTCACCAGCTACGATAGCGTTGGTCGAGGAGCTATGTGATCTGCTTATCGCAAATAATTGTGAGCTAGTATATGGCGGTGGCCGTACGGGACTTATGGGAGCCATTGCAGATCGATTTATGGACAATGGTAAGGATGTCATCGGGGTCCGACCAAGGAAGTTGATCAAAGAAGAAGCATTCCATACGGGGCTATCAGAGTTGTACATAGTAGATACCATGCATGAGCGAAAAGCGAGGATGGTAGAGCTTGCTGATTGTTTCATTGCATTGCCAGGTGGAGTAGGGACGCTAGATGAGATTGTGGAGACATTCACCTTATTTAAGTTGGGTATTACGACCAAGCCATCAGGTATACTCAATGCTGAGGGCTACTATGCAGGACTAGAGATGATGCTTGCGCAAATGGAAAAATCTGATTTTCTCAAAGAAGAGGATCGAGTCAAGCTCATAATAGAAGAAGATCCGACCACATTGCTACAACGGTTAAAAATCTTGAGGAGCTAAGAAGATTGCTTATAAATTGACTATTTCAACAACAATTAGAGCTCCATTTTTATTCATTGAGTATGTACAATCAGAAGCCTAAAGCAAAGTCTATTTTTGATAGGAATATCAACCCATTTATTCAAGTTGGCGTGGTGTTGTTTGCTTGTTTAGTATTTGATGTTGTTTCTACCGGACTCAGGGCTACGGGCATCGTTGATGTTGCACAGAATTTCCCTTGGCAAGTAATATTAAGCTTCTTATTGCTATTCGCCATATTCAATAGTCTACTCGGTCTAAGTGCCAAGGACGGTAACAAGTATTACCTCATGTCTATGATCAGCTTCGTGACATTAGCTGCTGTGGGTGGTGTTATGGCGTATTGGTTTTCTGGTATGACAATGGAGGAGGCAGGTTCTATTAAGTGGATGTACTTTGTGTTTGCTTTTGGTTATCTAGTCTTTGTTTCGATCGTACAGGTGATGAAGAAGATTGTAGAGCTTGCACAGAGACAAGATAAGCGACTCAGAGGAGAGGAGTAAAATCAATAGAAGAAGATCTATTATACATTAAGAATTATACTGCCATGAACTTCAACACAACTATGCCAGAGTCGCTTTTGCCCTACTACAAGGAGGAGTTAGCTCAGTATTATGTTGCGTTTAATGAAGGTCATTCGGCGAAAGCCTGGAATCATCTAGAAAGAGCACATATCTTGGGTCAAAAATATCCTATAGCTCATACAGTAGTGCATTGGGAGATGCTCAAGTTTGGATTTAAAATCAAGAGTTCTAAAGAAATATTAGGACAGATTCCTCGATTGATATTTGGAGGTGTTAAGTCCTTTGTAGGTAAAGTCCCTGTCGGTAATCCCGGCGGAGCCAATGTACCGCCATTAAAACCATTTCCGATTGACAATGACTTGCAGGCTATCTTCGTTAGTGCTGGAGTATAGTTAGTTGCCAGCATGATTGGCTAGGCGGCAAATTGTTATCAATATTAGATGCTCTATTAAAACAATCAAACAGCAGAGTCATCCATTGAGGATGTCATGTTAGTTTTGATTCATCAATAAAAATAAAAAATCATTCCTTATGAAATACTCATTACTGTTATTAGCGATTTTGCTATGTTTTGGATGTAAAGTCAATAGTCAATCAGAAGATAAATCTGCGGCTGCTATCAAGACCGAGATGACTCAGAAAGCCATTGCATCGGGTATCACGCCGATAGAAAAGACCCCAGAAGAGTGGAAGGCACAGCTCAATGATCAAGAGTATAATGTACTCAGAGAGGCAGGTACAGAGCGACCTTTTACAGGAGATTTACTAAAAAATAAAAAGGAAGGTACCTATGTATGTAGTGCCTGTCAGTTGCCATTATTTGACTCTAAAACTAAGTTTAAGTCAGGGACAGGATGGCCTAGCTTTTATGAACCGATAAACAACGTAAACCTTGCTGAGGATGTAGATTATAAAATCGGTTATAAGCGAGTAGAGGTACACTGTGCTAGGTGTGGTGGACATCAAGGTCATGTATTTGAGGATGGTCCTCAACCTACAGGATTGAGATATTGTATCAATTCAGTGTCCCTAGATTTTGTTGAAAAGAAGTAAGTTTTATTATTGATTGTAGCTCGAGGTTTGATTACTGAATACTCGGTTAAAACGCTGCATCAACAATCTATTTGTTTTTTTATTTAACGTTTTTATGGTGCTCGCAGACATATCCATAACAGTTAGCGCTTTTTATACTTTTATTAGATTTATATTCTGCAACTTTAATATATCGTTTAATAAAATATATAGAAATGAAAAGAATTTTACTTTTAGGATTTATTTGCTTTCAAGCATTATGTATGAATGCACAGTTTGGTACAGCTGATGATTTTACTGTAACCGACATCAATGGTAATGAACACAATTTATATCAAATATTAGACTCAGGTAAGCTAGTAATGGTAGATGTATCAGCGACATGGTGCCCACCTTGTTGGTCAATGCATCAGTCACATGCAATGCAAGAGATTTATGATATCTATGGCCCAGAAGGAACTGATCAAATAGAGATTTTCTTTTATGAGGGAGATGTAGCGACTACATCTGCTGACCTCAATGGTACAGGATCTAATACACTAGGTGACTGGGTGACAGGTGTTACGTACCCAATAGTTGACGAAACAGAAAGTTTAACTTTAGATTTGAATATTTATGCTCCACTAGGTTTTCCAACAATCAGTCTGATCAGACCTTCTGATAGAGAGATCATAGAAGATATGTGGAATTTTGACTTTGGTCAAATGCAAGTAGCTGTAGATGCACTTATCGCTGCTGAGTTGACAAGTTCTGTAGATGGTGATCTAGAAGTTGTAAGCCTACAAGTAGGACCTAATCCAACAAGTGATTTTATCAATATCTCAACAGAGTTAAATATTGTTGCTACTACAATTGTTGATGCAGCAGGTAGAGTACTTATGACTAACACAGGAAACAACACATCATTGGATGTATCTAGTTTGGCTACAGGTACATACTTCTTGAATGTACAATTAGAAGATAATAAAGTGTCTAACTTAAGTTTCGTAAAGAACTAAGTGACGAAAAATAATAACTCAATAATGGAGTTATAGATTTAAGTAGTTGTAGTGAGATTGATCTTGCTACAACTATTTTTATTTATACCATTTATGGTTTGTAATGTCCCATCAGATTAATTAGGATATTTTGTCAAGTATAAGGCAGAAAGGGCAATCATAGCCGTAGCTACGGTTTTCCGATAGCAATCGCAATGCTAACGCAGTAATTGTGAAAATATACATTTAGCTATGCGGTATTATAGATCTTAAATAGTATTACATAGGAGGCATTGGATTTTCTGCTCGACGCTTAGTCACTTCTTTATAATCCTCAATGTACTCATCTATGATTTCTTCGAGATTAGGTTTCGGTATGAGACCTTTAAACTGCTCTTGCATTTTACCAAAAGTAAAGATCATCATTGTGGGGATAGACTTTATTTTGAAATGCTGACTTAGTTTAGGATTCAATTCTGTATTGACTTTAGCAACAAGAGCTCTGCCGTCATATTCTTCTGCTAGCTCTTCAATGATAGGACCGAGTACTTTACAAGGGCCACACCAGTCTGCATAGAAGTCAAGTAGGACAGGGTAGTCAACGGACTCTACGAGCTCATGAAAATTGTCATCAGTTACGTAAGTGATTTGGTATTTAGGTTTTTTTTTCCAGAACATGCTTTTCTATTAGTATTGTGACGGTACAACCTTTAATGTATTGATAAGTTCGTATGAGATTACTATTAGCCCCGCTTAAGTCCGTCATCAGACTTACACGTTAGTTCTAAAGTAGACAAAGTTATTGACTATTTATGCAAATCTAGGTTGTATTTAACTAAAATTCATCTAGTATGTTAATTTCTTGGGGTGTCGGCATCTTCACCAAATAGGTCTTTTTTCTTTATTTCTACCAAGTTAGCTGGTCTGAAGTTCTTGAGTTTAAGGTGACCTATCTGTACTCTAATAAGTCGCAAAACTGGAAATCCTACCTTACTACACATTTTACGTATTTGCCTATTTTTTCCTTCACAGATACTGATCTCTATCCAAGATGTTGGGATATTGGCTCGAAACCTAACAGGTGGTTTACGGTCGTGCAAGTCCTCTGGTTCTACGATTGCCTTGACACGAGACGGTAGTGTTTTATGTTGTTTTTTGTTTACCGATATAGTGACCCCATTCCTTAGTTCCTTGGTAGCGGCTTTATTTATGTCACCATCTACTTGTACCCAGTAGGTTTTCCACTTCTTCTGTTTAGGGTTGAGTAGTGCTTCTACGATTCGTTTATTATTACT
>CALDEO010000118.1 GCA_937942465.1 uncultured Saprospiraceae bacterium | reverse complement strand
TCTTTGCATACCTCTAGTTCGCTGAATGATAACTTGGCTTGATCTAGTTGTCCTTGAGCAATCTTCCCTGCAATTATATTGTCTACTAGCGCATCGATATCATAACCCGTTGGATTTTTAAGACTTTTAGATGCGGCCTCTAGAGAGTCGGCGATCATTAATATTGCTTGTTCTCTGCTTGTAGGTTTAGGTCCTGGGTATCTGAATAATGACTCATCAAACTCTCTATTGGGTTCATCATTAAGTTGGTTTCTATAAAAATATTCGACCCGAGTCGTACCATGATGGGTTGTGATAAAATCAATAATCTTCTTAGGCAATCGTGCTTTCTGAGCCATTGCGACTCCATCTTTAGCGTGATCGATGATCACTTTAGCACTTTCAAAATTATTTAATGTATCATGTGGGTTTCTGTCACCACCTAGGTTCTCTATGAAATACTTGGGTGACTTCATCTTACCGATATCATGATACAAAGCAGCTACTTTGACGAGTAGTGAATCACCACCGATCTTCTCTGTTGCGGCCTCCGCAAGATTAGCAACTTGTATAGAATGCTGAAATGTACCAGGTGCCTCAATGGTCATACGCTTAAGCAATGGCTTATTGAAATCAGCTAACTCTGCAAGCGTAATCGCAGATACAAAACCAAATATCTTCTCAATAATGGGAATAAATGGATATGCCAACAATAGTAACACCGCATTGAATATCAATGCAATAGCACTGAACCAATCTACTTGAGAGAAACTTCCTTCCTTGATCATCGATAGACCTAGGAAACCAAACAAATAGGACAAGAGTATGAATCCAATACCTTGAAAAAAGAGATTGAAATAACGGGTTTCTTCGACAATCAAGATCGTAACGATACCAGCAAGTATCTGTAAGAACGTAAACTCATATCCCTCTTGAGAAATAAAACTTGCTATCAGTATCACTACGATATGTGTAAATAATGCGAGTCTCTCATGATAGAAGTTCTTGATGATAATCGGCACTAGACAGAAAGGTATCAGGTAGGTACGGAGATTGGTATGTGCCTCGATAAAGTAAACTGCATATGCGTAAAGCACCGGCCATATGAGTATGAATAGTAATTTTCTGATCGAGTTAAATACTTCTTTAAAGTATGTCCTCAGGTAAAATAATAAAACACCTATGATCAAACAGGTGAGGATCAAGTATCCAATAAAAATCACAAAAACTGATCTACCTTTTTCGCTAGTTTTACTATTTATCTTGAAGTAAGACTTGAGTTTGTCATAGCCGCTTTCAGTGATTATAGCACCTTTTGCTGCTAATAAGTCACCTTTATTGACTTTACCTTTTACTGTTTTGACTTTAGTCAGTTGTTCTTCTAGAAAGTTGTCAGAAGCTGTCTTATCTATCTCAAGTGATGCAGGGATATCTACCCTACTCATATCTATAGGCAGCCTTTTGCCCATGGCTTTAAGTCTGATCTGTAGATTGCTATAAAACTGCGATTGAGTTTGTAAGTCTTCGAGATCAACCTCTCTTAGGCGCTTGGATTTCCTTTTGTATAGTCTTTGTTCGCTACGTTTTATCACGTTATCATCTAAAATACCTCTATTATAAGCATCACTAATAAATGACGTTAATGCAGTATTTTGTTCACTTGATAAGTCATTCTGCGCAAGCATAATGAATAACTCATTGGTAAGGTCTGTTGTTGACTTACCGATTGATTTGATCACTAAAGGACTTGATTCTTTTAGCTCTGATCGTTCTACTTTGAGGTCGTCATCAGATTTCTCAATATTAAACTCGATGCTACTATATAGGTCTTCATAGGTCCATTTAGATCCTAAGTTGTATTTGTAATTATTGGATGCAGATCGAGGAAATAGCAATGCTATGATGCATATAACGGCACCAACGACTAAATACTTAGATCTTTCATATGACTTGTCTGTCATTATCATACAGCTAGGTTTGCTCTTGAATGGAGTTGATCAAAAATAGAGAAATATATTGAGCCTTTACGGGCACTCAAATAATATTAGCTATTTGGATACCCATAAAATCTCAGGACTCTTATTTAAAAAAGAGATATATCTTGATAATACAAAGAAGTAATCAGAGAGTCGATTGAGGTATTTAATGATGATCGGATCTATCGCGTCAGATGTGTTTAGAGCGATTGTGTTTCGTTCTGCTCTACGACATACCGTCCTACATACATGGCATTGCGCATTGGCAACACTACCACCTGGTAGTATGAAGTTGGTCAATTTAGGCAACTCCTCATTGTACAAATCCATATGATCTTCTAGTACTTTGATATCAGACTCTGATACGGATGGTAACTTAATATCTGACTCCGGGTCAATGGCAAGACAAGATCCTATATTGAACAACTGGTGTTGAATAGTCAGCAATAATGCCTTTGTATTTTCATTGTCGAGATGAGATATCAATAAACCTAAGTGACTGTTGAGCTCGTCTACAGTACCATAAGATTCAATACGGATATGGTTTTTAGGTATTCTTGCACCACCAAACAATGATGTTTGTCCTTTATCTCCTGTTTTTGTATAGATTTTCAATTGTATGGCTTTTTAATTTCCTACAAAGGAAAGCTATTATTGTCGAACGTTATAATTATGCTTAGGATCAGATGCTAGTACGATGTTTTCATTTCGTTCATCTACTTCGACAAGGCCATCCCGTAGACGAATAATTCTATGTGCATGATCTGCGATATCTGGCTCATGCGTCACTAGTATAACCGTATTTCCTTTTTTATGAATTTCTTCAAATATGCTCATAATCTCGATAGATGTCTTTGTATCAAGATTACCAGTAGGCTCATCGGCCAATATTATTGCAGGGTCATTGACCAGTGCTCTTGCGATTGCAACACGTTGGCGTTGACCACCTGATAGCTCATTAGGCTTGTGATCTATTCGATCGCCGAGCCCTACTGCCTCTAGTACCTGCTTGGCTTTTTCGTTTCTTTTGGACTTAGACATTCCCGAGTATACGAGAGGTAAGGCTACATTATCTAATGCTGTCAATCTAGGTAGTAAATTGAATGTCTGAAAGACAAAACCAATCTCTCTATTGCGTACTTCTGCCAGCTCTGCATCGCTCATGGTACTTACTCGTATGTCGTTGAGTATATATTCGCCGCTAGTAGGTGAGTCAAGGCAACCGAGCAAATTCATCAAAGTAGACTTGCCAGATCCAGAAGGTCCCATAAGGGCAACGTATTCATTTTTATCAATATCTACCGAAATTGACTTTAATGCATGTACTACTTGCGACCCCATAACATAGGTCTTCTTTAGATTATCGACAGTTATTATTGACACAATTCAAATTTTTACGAAAATTACTATAATTTGGTTGACAGTTAAAGTAATATCGACAAACTTATGATATTCACACCTTAACACTCATAAAATGCAATAGATACAATTAATCTATTATTTTTGCATCATATTCAATTTTAATCAACCAACTGCGAATAGAATGATTCAGCATATCGCGATAGCAGGTAATATAGGCGCTGGTAAAACAACGCTTTCAGAATTACTATCAAAGCACTACAACTGGCAAGTACAATACGAGGATACAAGTACTAATCCCTACTTGAGTGACTTTTATGACGATATGAAAAGATGGTCGTTTAATTTGCAAATATATTTTCTACATAGTCGGTACCAACAGATATTAAAGATACGAAGTGGTAAAGACACTGTGGTACAAGATCGTACCATATATGAAGATGCGAAGATATTCGCTCCTAACCTTCATGATATGGGTCTCATGACTACTAGAGATTTTAATAATTATCAATCTCTTTTTGAGACAATGTCTACTCAAGCTAAGAGTCCTGATCTATTAATATACCTTAAGGCTAATATCCCTACTCTTGTGGATCATATCCAACTGAGAGGTAGAGATTATGAAGGGAGTATGAGTATTGACTACCTTAAGAAGCTCAATGAACGATATGACAACTGGATTGAAAACTACGATAGTGGTAATCTATTAGTTATTGATGTTAATGATATGGACTTCAAGAATAATAAGGAGGATCTAGGAATCATTATCAGTAAAATAGACAGCGAGTTGCACGGTTTATTCCAGATATAAGAACTTATCTTGAGATAATGCTTTAATATACCATGTACGATCAAATATTAGAAGACTTAAAACCAACAAACACCCTACTTGTAGCTGTCAGTAAGACCAAGCCTGTAGAAGATATTGTAAGTCTTTATGATAAAGGACAGCGACATTTTGGTGAGAATAGAGTTCAAGAACTCGTAGATAAATACGAGGCATTACCAAAAGATATACGCTGGCATCAGATCGGACATCTACAAAAGAACAAGGTTAAATATATTGCTCCATTTGTACATTTGATACATGCAATTGACAGTAAAGAATTACTTACCGTCGTCAATAAAGAAGCAAAGAAAAACGAAAGAGTAATCGATGTTTTATTACAAGTGAAGATTGCTCAAGAAGATACCAAATACGGGTTGAGTACCAGTGATCTCAATATTATCATTGAATTATACCTTGCTGGCACATTCGAAAATGTAAGAATTATTGGCCTTATGGGTATGGCTAGCTTTACAGATAATACAGGTCAAGTTCATGATGAGTTTAGTCATCTGAAAGAGACCTTTGATATACTAAAGAAGAACTCTCTTGCTAATAAAGAATACTTTGAGCACCTATCTATGGGTATGTCTGGTGATTATAAAATTGCTATTGAGCATGGGAGTACTATGGTAAGGGTGGGTAGTTTACTTTTCGGAAGTAGAGTTTAGAAAAGGGGGATTTACAAGGGATAGATGTTTAAACTGTTAATTATTGTACTCTGAGTATAATTTGCTTCTGATTTTTATTGATTAAATATATTATTTTATATATTTAGGCTGTAACAAGGCCTATTAGCTAGCGTTGGTATTTTAACCAACACATACTAATAGTACTCGTATAACGAGGGAGAGAGCACTTAAAGGGTGTTGACTTTGAACCCATTGTTCAAATTTATTTGACGTGGGTTCTTTTAAATTTTAATAAATTTATTGGTTTTTATACCGT
>CALDEO010000117.1 GCA_937942465.1 uncultured Saprospiraceae bacterium | reverse complement strand
GTGATATCCGAGATTATGTACAACCCTCCAGAGTCTGGTACAGACTCACTAGAGTATATCGAAATCACTAATGTAGGTGATGTTATAGTAGATCTATCTGGTTATTCATTTTCACAAGGTATTGATTATACATTTGACAATGTACAACTAGCAGCTGGAGATTATGCAGTTGTTTGTGTTAATGCAGTTGCACTCCAAACAATCACAGGATATGCTGATGGTCTAGAGTGGACTAGTGGTGGATTGAGTAATGGAGGTGAGGCGATCACGCTTATCGACGCTGCCGGAGTAGAAGTAGATATGGTTACATATGATGATGGTGGTGCATGGCCTAGTAGTGCTGACGGTACTGATGGAGAAGGATCAAGTATCGAGTTGTGCAATGTAGATTTAGATAATAGTGATGGAGCCAATTGGAAAGCTTCTAATAATACTTTGGGGACTAATGCCGATAATAATGCTGTCTTAGGTACGCCTGGAGCAGCTGCCAATAGTGACTTATGTGCAGATGTAACAGGTAATACGCCAGTAGCTGGTGATCTAGTAATCACTGAGATTATGTATGACGATCCTAGTACTGAAGACTCACTTGAGTTTGTAGAGGTTGTCAATAACAGTGATGATCTACTAGACTTGTCAGGAGTTACATTATCAAGTACTACGATGAGTTTTACATTTCCTGCAGGCGCTACATTAGCTAAGCAGTCATTTATGGTTGTTTGTAAAGATCAAGCTCAAATGCAAGCGATATTCGGCTTAAGCCCAATGGAGTGGGGAGCTGGTAGCTTAGATAATAGTATGGATGCTATTACGGTTTCATTGGGTGGTGTTACTATCGATGAAGTTAGTTATACCAATACTGGATCATGGCCTGCAGCAGCAGGTGGTTTTGGTGGTTCGCTTACATTATGTGATGCCAATGCAGATAATAACGATTCAGCCAACTGGCAAGCAGCATTAACAATAGTTGCTAATCAACTAGGTGGAGCAACAATATTGGCTAACCCTGGATCTCCTTCTGTTTGTGAGGTTTCTATAGCACAGATCAGAGCTAATGATGCAGATGGATTGGTTGCTCTATTAGGATCAGATGTATTAACAAGAGGTATGGTACATGGCTTAAATGCAAGAAACGGTGGATTAGAATTTAGCCTGATAGATACAGATGACCAAGTTGGTGTTGCGATATTCAGTGCAAGTGATGATTTTGGATATACTGTAGTTGAAGGAGATATCGTACAAGTAAGTGGTACAGTTGCTCAGTTTAACGGATTAGTCCAAGTAGTGTTAAGCTCTCTAGATGTATTATCTACGGGTGCTGATTTGGTAACACCAAGAGTAGTAACTGCAATACAAGAAGCAGACGAGTCATACTTGATAAAAATAGAAAATGTATCTGTTGTTGATCAAAATGATTGGGCACCGAATGGTGCAGGATTTAATGTAGAACTTACAAACGGTACAGACACATATACTATGCGTATAGATGCTGAAACTGATATTTTTAATATGACATTCCCAGAAGGGACATTTGATCTAATAGGAATCGGTGGACAGTTTGACTCTTCATCGCCATACGACGAAGGTTACCAAATACTACCAAGATATGCAGCTGATATCAGTCCATATAATACGACTGCTGTCGAATACCCAGTAAGAACAATATCATCTGTAATAGGTAATGACGCTGATGGTGTTGCCTTAGAGTCAGGATTGACATGTACAATACAAGGAGTATTGCACGGTGTTAATCTATCAGACAACAATATCCAAATGACTGTAATAGATCCAACAAGCCTTGACGGTATCGCGATATTCGGTGCTGGAGCAGATGCAACAGGACTAGCAGAAGGACAAGAAGTATCTATCAAGGGTATGATAAGTCAGTTCAATGGTCTAACTCAAATCTTGATTGAAGAGATCTCTGAAGTAAGTACATTGTCTGCTGTTGATGCGACTGTTGTTACTAGCTTAAACGAGTTTTCAGAATCAAAATTAGTGAGATTGAATAACCTTAGCTTGGTAGATGCAAGTCAGTGGTTAGGAGATGGATCAAGTTTTAATGTAGAATTTACTGATGGTACTAACACGTATGCAGTAAGAATTGATAACAACACCGATCTTTCGAGTATGTCATCTGCAATTGCTGATGGTCAAGTTGATATTATTGGTATTGGAGGTCAGTTTGATAGTTCTGAGCCTCTTGACGAAGGTTATCAGTTACTACCAAGATATATGGACGACATACAGATCAGAGTAGGGACTGCAGATGATATTGATAAATCTATAATCGTAACAGTAAGCCCTAATCCATCATCAGATTGGATTAATATAGATGCTGAAATCAACTTTGAGCAATTAAGTATTTTCAATAACTCAGGTGCTTTAGTTAGAAATGAAAAAGCAACACAACGTATTAATATTACTGATCTTGCAAATGGAACATATATCCTACAATTGTCAGCTAATGGTAAAAGATACATTCAGACGTTCGTCAAAATGTAAAGATTTACCAGTTAAATATATTTTTTGAGAGCTTTATCGGTACGCCGATAAAGCTCTTTTT
>CALDEO010000116.1 GCA_937942465.1 uncultured Saprospiraceae bacterium | reverse complement strand
TCCGGGTGAGACGGATGAAGACTTTATCGAAACTTATAACTTCTTGAAAGATCTTGACGTCAGTTATTTTCATGTGTTTACATATTCTGAGCGGGCCAATACCCTGGCAGAGACTATAGCTGATCCTGTAGATATGAGAGTGCGAAAAGATCGTAACGATCAGTTGCGTATCTTATCTGATAAAAAGAAAAGAGCCTTCTATGAGCAGTATGTAGGACAGACTCGGACTGTGTTATTTGAGCGAAGCAAGCAAGAGGATATAATGCATGGCTTTACAGACAACTATCTTAAAGTTGAGCTACCTATCCAAGAGCATATGATCAACCAGCTAGGTGAGGTCATATTGGATAAAGTCAATGAGAAAGGTATGTTTGATGCTAGGTTGACTGGTATATTTGAATAAGCTAATGTTCCTTATTTGATAATAAATTTTCCATTCACTTTGATGTTGCTGTTAATACAAAAGCAGCAAGACTATGGGTTTTGGCGTTTTAGCAATAGAACCACCAAACAATCATCTTATGAAACTTCCAACACTATTAGTCGTTTTAGCCTCAGTTTTTATAATTACATCTTGCTCCAAGGACGATAAAGAACTAGTCGTCATTACAGAAAATATTAGGTCTGGAAATATTGATTTTTCGGATCTTAAGGTTGGCCAACAATCAATGTATCTCAATTATTGGTATAACTGTGATGAGACGGCTGAGACTATATTGACGGGTGATACACTGGTCGTGACAGTTACTTCTGATGAGAATGGATTGTTTTTAGAAGAGAGAAACTCTGAGGGGTCTTCTTATCAGTTTGGTCCAGTACTGTACCCAATAGAACCACAAGAAGGAATGGTAAAAATAACTGAAAGAACTAGGTCGAGAATATTCAATTTTTATGGGAATGATTTTCTAAAATTCAATCCAGAAAATACTAGCGAAATAACTCAGAATCAATGTAACTTTTCGATAGATGAGGATGTATTCATCGGCAACGAAATGGGTTTTGTTTCTAGAGTAGATATAAAGGGATTGAAGGCACAAGACAAATACATTGTCTCCTGCGTACCGACATTTGAAGTCAACGGTTATCTGATTTATGACAAAAAACAAGTCATCATGGCGCATCGATATTATGCTGAGTCTTGGTGGACTGAGCCAGATGTGATACTTTCAGAAACAACAGAAGGTTATTTATTAATCAATGATTGATAAATAACCCTCAAACTCTATACGTTATGATAAAGCCAGATTATGAACTTAATATGTTATCTAGAAAAATAAACCTAGTGATAAGGTAAAGTAATCAAATTTAGAATCTGGTACTTTTTGGTATGCATTGATAAATCCTTTTTCATATGCAATATCTACTGTGATACGAGTTATATCGACACCAACTCCTACTAATGCACCTAAGTGTGAGTCATTGATTTTATTGTAAGGAGCATTATTTACTAATGGCTCGCGATCATAACTTGAAACATAGTCCAATACACCCATGACCTTTCCTCTTACTTTGAGGTGATCTCCAAGACGGAATAAATAGAAACCTAATCCCCATCTACCTTTAATGATAGACATACTAGTTTCTTGACCAAAAAAAGATGGTGAGTCACTTGCTATAAGATCTAATTTGTGGTATTGTACACCACCAGCAAAAAACATCCCTGTCTCTGCAAATAATCTAAAGTCAACACCTAAGTGATAACCATAATGTGCTGTACCTTCGGGTGTGATTGCAGACTCTCCAGAGCTTGCAACAGTGAGGCCAGAATGGAATCTCATACCTGCTTGCGCATGCATACTAGTTATTCCAAATATAAAAAAGCAAAAAATAATTAAATAGGATCTCATATCAATTTCGTTGTATTCACCACTAGTGCAAATATTGAACCAATAGTTAATTGTAATAGTTAGACGTCATGTTAAAGTTCGGTCACAACTTTTGCACATGAATATTTGCTACATTTGCATATACTTGTTTTTCTAATAAAGAACTAATCCATGTATCCAGATTTATCGTACTTTTTTCATGACTTATTAGGCACTCCTGTTGACAATATGTTTTCAGTATTTAAGACGTTTGGCTTGTTCCTGGCATTGGCGTTTATAGGTAGTGGTTATGTCCTGTATTTGGAGTTCAAAAGAATGGAAGGAGTTGGATACTTAACACCAATCAAAAAAATAGTAAAAATCACAGATAAAGACTTCTATCAAAGTGTTTTGATGAATGCTCTTTTTGGTCTGTTTATAGGATTAAAATTGCCCTATATTTTTCAGCACTTTTCAGAATTTAAGCAAGACCCAGCGGGCATTATATTCTCAACCAAAGGATCATTTTTACTTGGAATATTAGGGGCAATAGCCTTTGCGGCAATCTCATATTTCACTACCAAGAAGTCATTTGCAGCAAGGAAAGGAACACATGAGATTACACAATACCCACATCAGCG
The DNA here is from genome assembly GCA_937942465.1 of uncultured Saprospiraceae bacterium. Classification (GTDB taxonomy): domain Bacteria; phylum Bacteroidota; class Bacteroidia; order Chitinophagales; family Saprospiraceae; genus JAHDGW01. Next base: position 1,590 of record CALDEO010000116.1, on the reverse strand, counting down.
GATCTCCGATATCGTTGTAGCATCAGCAATATCAGGAGTTATCGGAGCTCGTGTTTTTTCAATATTAGAACATTTAGATTCATTCTGGCAAGACCCTATTGGACAACTATTTTCTGGTAGTGGACTTACTGTTTATGGCGGTATATTTGGGGCTATTTTATTCGTTTCATTCTATACTACACGTATGGGTATATCGCTAGTCAGAATGTTTGATGCGAGTGCTCCGGCAATAGTGATAGGGATGCTTATAGGACGTCTCGGATGTCAGTTTTCTGGCGACGGAGATTGGGGAGTTGTCAACGCTAGCCCTAAGCCGAGTTGGTTTGTATTTCCTGATTGGGCATGGTCTTATAGCTATCCACACAATGTCAATAAAGCAGGTATTAGGATACCAGATTGTGAAGGACTGTACTGCACAGAGCTAGTTCCAGGAGTCTTCCCTACACCGATATATGAGGTATTGATGATGACTTTGATGTTCGCTATACTTTGGTATTTTAGAAAGCGTATTAAAGCACCGATGGTACTGTTTTTTATATGGATGATTATGAGTGGTATTATGAGATTTTTGATCGAGTTTATTAGAGTTAATGATCGGTATGAGGTTTTAGGCTTTAGCGGATCTCAAGCACATTATATTTCGATAGGTTTTATGGTTGTTGGTATTGCAGGTAGTGTATTCTTTTGGAAAAAATATAATGATAATAAAGTACATACAACGATAGAATAAATGAATTTTTGTCACAGAGGCCTAGTAATGAAATGCTCATTATGAATATCAAATAGTACAGAAGTGCCAACGTCACAACAATCTAAGTAAGAAAGAAATATTGCAGTTACACCTAAAAGAACCCTGAAGGGGTGATATCTCTAAGCCATGGGTTTCAACCCATAGCTTATACATTCAAACCGTATTAAGACTAAGACTTCATGGCTATATGCAGCTGATCATGAATGATCTCAGCAGTCCGATCCCAAGAAAATTTTTCTCGTTGTATCTTTCCTTGACTGATCAGTTGATTTCTGATATCATCTAACAATATATACTCCATAGAAGAAGCAATATCCTCAGCATTGTGAGGATTGACTAGGAGTGCTGCATTGCCAGCTACTTCAGGCATAGAGCTGAGATTACTACATATAACCGGTACATCGCAGTGCATAGCCTCAAGTATCGGTATGCCGAACCCCTCAAACATAGATACATATACTAGCGCATGACTTGCTGCTACAAATGGTACTATATCTTCAACATATTCTTTGTTCCAGATGATGTCCTTGGCGTACCTTGCTTTTTTCATGGCTCTATTAAAACCCATATTATTCCAAGCATCTCTACCGACGATCATCAGTTTAAAGTCTGATCCCGATCTTCTTTTGAACTGATCAAAACCTTGCACTATTTTCTTGACATTTTTACGTGGGTGTACGGCACCTACATATACAAAGTATGGCTTGCCGTCGGTATATTGATCTCTTACTTGTTTAATTTGATTGTCATCAAATGGATAGAAATAGTCAGGGGCACTATTGTGTCCAACCACTACTTTTGTGGGATCAAGTTTGAAGGTTTTTACGATGTCTTTTTTG
>CALDEO010000115.1 GCA_937942465.1 uncultured Saprospiraceae bacterium | reverse complement strand
CTATTCAAGAATATAAAATCTTCGTGACCTTCCGCTATTTTAGGTAGATGATTGCGTATGTAGTCACAGTAATATCCAATCTGCTTGATGGCTTCCTCTCCGATAGGTACGATCCGTTCTTTGTTGTTTTTACCGATTACTTTGATAAAACCTTCGTTGGGGTAGTAGTTAGATAGTTGTAGATTGATGAGTTCGCTTACTCGCAGCCCTGATGCATACAGGGTCTCAAGCATTGCTCGATTTCGTTGTCCATGAGGAGTACTCATGTCTATAGCGTCTATGATTGCAGTGACTTCCGTCACATCTAGGACGTCAGGTATTTTTTGACTTAGCTTAGGCCCTTCGATGAGCTCTGAGGGATCATCTACGATCACATCTTCTAATATCAAGAACTTATAGAATGCTTTGATACCTGATATAATTCTAGATTGACTTCTTGCACTGAGTTGAAAATCGTGTAGGTATGCAAGAAATTCTTGTAACAGATCATAGGTGATCACTTCAGGACCTCCTTCTATTTGTCTTAATTGTGTGAATTGTTGGAGTTTCTTGACGTCATTTTGGTATCCCTCAATAGAGTTAGGGGACAATGAACGTTCTAGCCGTAGATGCTGTGTAAAACTCTTTATGTATGCATTCCAAATCACATAGTAATATTACAAAATATTACTATGTGTATTTGGTTTTGTATCAATAATTTCTGAATTATTATGAGTTGCCATTGATTATTTCTAATGCTTTTTCGGCATCTTCTTTATGTACTTTTAAGTCAAATCTACCATGTAGCACAGAGCTTGGGTCTGCAATCACTGTATCCTGATTTGCGACCATTGCACTTATGCCAGCACTTGCGAGCTTAGTGATGATTACATCAGCTTCAAATTTATTCGGGAACGTTTTGATGGTTGCTAGTGTATCAGACATAATTTAATGTTTTTTGGTTCGTATTTATTAAACGGTTTTATTGAGTACTTAGTTTCACTACACTTAAGATTGTTTAATTATCACCATTGTTCATTGTCAGCTTACGCAAATCCCTCGTTAAGCAGATCATGCAAGTGTATCAAGCCTTGATACTTAGTCGAGTCAGCTACTACAAGACATGTGATGTTATGTTTTTTCATTATGCTCAGAGCATGATATGCAAGGGTGTCAGACTCGATACTCTTTGGGTTGGGTGTCATTATATCAAGGGCAGATAGGTGTTTCGTCTCTTCGTTTTCACTGAGCATTCTTCTGATGTCACCATCTGTGATTACTCCTATTATTTCATCATTATCGTTCACTACCGCCGTTGCTCCGAGCCTTTTGGCGCTGATCTCCAGTATTATCTCTCTCACGGTAGCAGTAGGGGAGACTTGAGGTTTTTCATTTTTGCTATACACATGCTCGACCTTTAGATATAGCTCCTTGCCTAGTTGTCCACCTGGGTGGTATTCTGCAAAGTCCTTTGCCTTAAAATTCCGTAAGGTGATCAAACTCGTCGCTATCGCATCTCCGATCGCTATATGTGTGAGTAGACTTGCAGTAGGAGCAAGATTATTAGGATCTGCCTCCTCTTTGAGAGGTATACTTATGTTGTACTGAGATAGTTGGGCCAGTATTGATTCACTATTGTTGTTGATGCCGACGGTGATATTTCCTTTTCTATTGATGAATGGTAGCAAAGTCTTGATCTCTGGTGAGTTGCCACTTTTAGATAATATGATCACTAAGTCATCTGCAGTCATCATACCTAGATCTCCGTGTATTGCATCTGCTGCATGCATGAATATTGATGGAGTTCCGGTGGAGTTAAGGGTCGAAACTATCTTTTGGGCTGCGATACCACTCTTGCCGATACCAGTGATGATGATACGACCACTACATTGCATGATGAGGTTCACTATCTGACAGAAGTTCTCATTTATCACTGCATGAGCTGCTGCTATTGCTTCAGACTCTACTTTTAATGTATTGAGTGAAATATCAATTATTTGTTTGTCGTTGTGATTCATACTTTATATATTTAGAATAAGCATGACTTTTATAGTAAATTCACGTCTATAGTAAGTACACTTGTTTACAAAAGTAGCTTTCCTTCGGGATAGTATCCATTTCATTTTGTAATTTCAGTGAAAAGGATTTCCAAAAAATAATTTTTGCCCTTTTGTAAATAGAAAAACAATGGTGTAGTTAATTGCGTTTAGAAGACCCTTAGCAAGTATAAATACCCCTGACAACAACCAATAACGAACTCAAACATGAGCTACAACCCAACGGAAGAACTTAATAACTTTTTTGGATTTGATAAATTTAAAGGCAATCAAGAGCCCATTATCAATAATGTTTTAGAAGGTAAAGATACTTTCGTAATAATGCCGACAGGTGGTGGTAAGTCCATGTGTTATCAATTGCCAGCATTAATGCTAGAAGGGACCGCCTTGGTCATCTCACCATTGATCGCATTGATGAAGGATCAGGTAGATTCTATTCGTAGTCATAGTGATCATGATAGTGTAGCGCATTTTTTAAATTCTAGTCTCAATAAAGGACAGGTAAAGCAAGTAAAGGAAGATGTAGTCGAGGGACGTACCAAGATGTTGTATGTAGCACCTGAGACATTAGGTAAAGAAGAAAATATAGAGTTTTTTAAAACGATAAAAGTATCCTTCATCGCAGTAGATGAGGCGCATTGTATCTCTGAGTGGGGGCATGACTTCAGACCAGAGTATAGAAGGATCAAAGAAATGATCGATGCTATAAACCCGAATATCCCGGTCATGGCACTGACGGCAACGGCAACTCCTAAAGTACAGACTGATATCATCAAGACCTTGTCTTTAAAAGGAGGACATCATTATTTCTCTTCTTTCAATAGAGATAACTTATATTATGATATCCGACCCAAGCACAATAAAGAGCATGCGATCTCTGAGATCGTAAAAGTGATAAAGAAGCAAACAGGGAAGTCAGGAATAATATACGTACAATCAAGAAAATCAACGGAAGAAATAGCAAAAGTACTGAATGTCAACGGTATCAATGCGACTCCATATCATGCGGGTCTAGATGCTAAAGTAAGAGTCAAAGCGCAGGACAATTTCTTGATGGAGGAGGTCGATGTGATCGTAGCTACGATAGCATTTGGTATGGGTATTGACAAGCCCGATGTACGATTTGTGATCCACTTTGACATCCCTAAGAGTTTAGAAAATTATTATCAAGAGACGGGTCGCGCAGGTCGTGACGGTATATTGAGTGAGTGCTACGCATTCTACAGTTATAGAGATGTCTTGAGGTTAGAGAAGTTTTTAAGAGACAAGACAGCATCGGAGAGAGAGCTAGGAGCACAATTACTAGACGAGGTGGTATCATACTCTGAGACAAGTAGTTGTAGACGAAAGTACTTATTACATTATTTCGGAGAGATCTATAATGATGATAACTGTGGTAAGCTCTGTGATAATTGCCGACATCCTAAAGAAAAGCAACAAGTACAAGATGAAATGCAATGGGCTCTCACAGCAGTAGAGGAGCTAAAAGAAAACTTGACGATAAAGCCATTAGTGGATTTCATGATGGGTAAGTCTACTCAGATCATGAAGGACTACAAGTATGTTTCTAAGCCTTCATTTGGTAAAGGGAAAGACAGAGATGAATTATTCTGGCATAGTATATTCAGACAGTCATGCTTGCATTCATTGATGTATAAAGACATCGAAAAATACGGAATACTTAAATTGACTGAAGCGGGTAAGAGCTTTATTAAGAGTCCTAAGTCTTGTATGATACCATTAAATCATGACTACTCCAATGATGATGCCCACGTACCAGTGGCCGCTTCTAAGGGAGCTGCATTGGATGCGACATTGATGGCATTGCTTAAAGATTTGCGTAAAGCAGAAGGAAAACGAAAAAGCCTACAGCCTTGGGTGATATTCTCTGAGCCATCGCTCTTGGATATGGCTACGTACTATCCATTATCTCTAGAGGATATGGCTAATATCTCAGGAGTAAGTCGCGGTAAAGCGATGCGTTATGGTCAGCCATTTATAAGTCTGATCAACAAATATGTAGAAGAAAACGAGATAGACCGACCGATGGATACGGTGGTCAAGCAAGTGGCCAATAGAAGTAAATCTAAAGTATCGATCATCCAAGGAGTTGATAAAAAGTTAGGTTTAGAGGACTTGGCTATAGAGCTCAAGATGACCTTAGAAGATCTATTGGTAGAAATGAATAATATCGTAGACTCAGGTACTAAGTTGAACATAAACTATTACCTAGAAGATAATCTTGATGAGGAGGCGGTAGAAGAAATCTATGATTACTTCAAAGATGCAGACTCAGAGTCTAGTGAAGAAGCTTTTAAGGAGTTGCAAGAAGATGATATAACATTGGAAGAAATCCTAATGGTACGTATCAAGTTTATGACAGAAATGGCAAACTAAACTATGGAAAAGATCGTCATCATCAATGGTCCGAATCTAAATTTACTAGGACGTCGAGAGACGAGTATCTATGGTACGCAAGATTTTGAATCATACTTCATGGAGTTGCAGGAGTCCTACCGTAAGACGGACTTTACCTACTATCAGACCAATCATGAAGGGGTAATTATCGATAAACTACAGAAATACGGATTTGTGAAGTCCTGCGGAATCATACTTAATGCTGCAGGATATACGCATACATCTATTGCCATAATGGATTGTATGAAAGCCATCGAAGCTCCAGTAGTAGAAGTACATATATCTAATATCCATGAAAGAGAGGCGTATCGCCATCACTCATATGTAGCTGAGGCAGCGGATCACCAAGTGATCGGTAAAGGTCTAGTAGGGTATCGAGAGGCCATAGAGTACTTACTGGCCAAGTAATGTTTACTCAGGTACCGAAAATCGTAGATCTACAATCCTCAATCTAGAGGTCTTACCCATCCAATATATTTTCTTTCCGAATGTACGATTAAGTAAATAACCCGTTGCTAGTGCTCCGGTTCCAACCGAGACATTGGTTGCATTGAGCCCTTCATTATCAGTGGCAAGCTCTATGATTGTACCAAATAATAAGTAGGCAGCTCCAAAAGTCATTAAAGTCTTGCCTCCGTATTTAGCTGCAGCGTTGGTCCTTTTGACTTTGGTGATCTTATCCAATGACAAGAATCCATTATCAAATAAAATCATATTCTCATCCACCATGACACTTCTGATAACTTGGCTTTGCCATTCATCGGGGTAGTCGGTATCTTGATATGTGATGGACATACCTTGATGGTATTTGATCGTTTTAGGCTGATTGAATATTTCTATCTGTAAGAATACCTGACTAGATGCAGAGATGCTACTTAGGATCAATACAGTGAGTAGGAGGAGCCATTTAGAAATTGTCATCAGTGATTATTTTAGCAAGTTCTTTAAGTTGTACTTGGATCGTTCTTTGGATTTTTTCGAAAGTTAATATTTCATCCGATATATAAACGAACATAATCGCAACTTGTGTCTTTAGTTCTGCCTCATTAATGATAAGTGGCAACTGCTGACGGTATGCTTCTCTGATGAGCCTCTTTAGTTTATTGCGATCTACAGCTCTCTTAAATTTACGTTTGGATACACTGACTGCGCATTTGATATTATACTTTGATTGATCTTCTACCTCATCTAATGGTAGTTTGATATAATGTAGTTTTAGAGGAAATTTGAATACCTTCTTACCTGATTGGAATAGGAGTCCAATCGTTTTTCTACTTTTTAGTCTTTGCTCTTTGCCGTATGTAAACTTTTGCATATATGTTATTGTCCAGCAAAACCAAAAAAACCTGAATACACATCAATGCGTATTCAGGTCTATATTTATTGATTAACAAGTCTCGTTGAAGACCTATTTAAAGTTTAAGTATTACTTGCCTTTTCTTTCGTCAGAAACAGAAAGCTTGATTCTACCTTTAGCTCTTCTTCTAGCTAAAAGTTTTCTACCATTTTTGCTACTCATTCTTGATCTGAAACCGTGCTTGTTAGCTCTTTTTCTTCTTGATGGTTGAAATGTCCTTTTCATTGTATTATTGCTTTATATCTAAGAGGCGCAAAAGTATACTTTTTAAATCATAAATCAAAGCCAAAACTTTAGAAACTATGATTTTGTCGAGATCCTTTTGCGTTTATGTTATTAATTTATCCATTCATTGATGATAAGAATTCCTCATTGGTCTTCGTACCCACCATATATTTACGTAAAAATTCCATTGCTTCATCTGGCTTCATATCGGCTAGATGTTTTCTGAACATGAACATTCTTCTGAGTGTCACATCATCCATAAGCAACTCTTCTCTTCTTGTACTTGAGCTTGTAAGGTTGATCGCAGGGTATAGACGTTTGTTAGCCAATTGTCTATCAAGAGCAAGCTCCATGTTACCAGTACCTTTAAATTCTTCAAAGATTACTTCGTCCATTTTCGATCCTGTATCGATCAACGCTGTTGCGAGTATAGTCAATGATCCACCACCTTCTATATTACGAGCTGCACCAAAGAATTTCTTTGGCTTGTGTAGTGCTGTTGCTTCTACACCACCTGATAATACTCTACCTGATGCTGGAGATACAGTGTTGTATGCTCTTGCAAGTCTTGTGATAGAATCAAGTAGGATCACTACATCGTGACCAGTTTCTACCATTCTCTTGGCCTTCTCCAATACGATATTGGCTACACGTACATGGTTTGTTGCAGGCTCATCAAACGTAGAAGCTACTACTTCTGCTTTTACAGAACGCTTCATATCTGTTACCTCCTCTGGTCGCTCATCGATCAGTAATACGATCATGTAACATTCTGGGTGGTTTTCAGCGATTGCATTGGCAACATCCTTAAGTAAGAATGTCTTACCAGTCTTTGGTTGTGCAACGATCAATCCTCTTTGTCCTTTTCCGATAGGAGAGAACAAGTCGATCATTCTATTACCATAATCTTTACCAGCAGGATGATTCGTTAATTTGAATTTCTCTGTTGGGAATAATGGTGTCAAATATTCGAATGGTACTCTCTGGCTTATCTCTTTTGGAGTTACACCATTGATTGTACTTACTCGTAGTAGAGCAAAGTACTTTTCACCTTCTTTCGGAGGTCTGATAGCACCTACAACCGTATCTCCCGTTTTTAGACCAAATAATTTGATCTGGGATGGTGATACATAGATGTCATCTGGAGAGGATAAATAATTGAAATCAGATGACCTCAAAAATCCATATCCATCAGGCATCATCTCTAATATTCCTTCACCTTCTACTAGACCATCGATGTCTACATTAAATTTAGGAGTATTATCTTCTACCTTTTTAGGTTGATTTTGCTTTTTTTGCTGATTTTGATTCTGCTGTTGATTTTGTCTAGGCTCACGTGGAGTACTTTTAGACTTGTCAGTTGGTGTCTTATCAAGCTTTGTTTCTGTCCCTGCTTTTTTCAATCTAGCCTCTACTTCATTTCGTGGTGTTGGCTTATTGACGACTTTTACTTCCTTTTTTTCCTCGCTTTTTGGTTCAGTTTCTTGAGATTTTTCTGCTTTTATTGGTTCAGTGCTTTTTTCAACACTTTCTTTTTTAGCAGCTGGAGAAGCTTTTTTAGCAACGGTTTTTCTAGCTCTTGGTTTAGCTGGAGCCTTAGCAGGGGCTTCTTCTTTCTTTTCCTCCGTTTCTTCTTTTTGAGTAGTAGTCTTAGCGGCAACCTTTTTAACCGGAGTTTTTCTAGCTCTTGGTTTTGCAGGTGCTTTTGCTTTTACTGCTGCTTTTGGTTTTTCTTCGGGAGTAGGACCTGCAAGGGCTTGGTGATCCAGTATTTTATAAATAAGCTCCTGTTTGCTTAGCTTTTTGTAAGCTTTTAGACCTGCTTTTTCGGCAATGTTCCTGAGGTCAGGTACAAGCATGTCATTTAATTGTAGAATATCGTACATCGTTGTGTATCTTAATATTTTTTGTAACTAATATTAGAAATCGTAAATAATCTCCTAGTTGATAATATATTTACAGTTTGAATTTTTGTGGGAAACACGGCGCTAATGATTTTAGCGGTTGAGTTGTTTTACTTTGCAAAAATACATTTATAAATTGAATTACAAAATACTATTTTTACACCAGTCTATAATTCAATATGTTTCTTTACGATTCATATAACTAAATTTTTATTAAAATGTTGTTAGCAGGAGATATTAGAGATAACTTAAAATTGTACAAGGAGAGACTTGGCAAGAGAGGTTATCAGGCAGATCGATTAGAAGTATTAGATACGATTGTATCTTTAGATGATTCTAGAAAGTCTATTCAGACCGAACTAGACCAACTACTATCGCAGGCTAATTCGCTATCAAAGGAAATTGGTGAATTATTTAAATCTGGTAAGGCTGCTGAAGCAAATACTAAAAAGCAAGAAGTTACCGCTCTTAAGGATCAGTCCAAAGAGCTAGAGCAGAAGCTTAAAGATACTAAGGATCAGCTGGAAGAGCATCTACTCTCTGTTGCCAATATTCCTCATGAGTCTGTACCATCAGGTTCTACAGAAGATGATAATGAGGTATACCAAGAGCTTGCAGGGGACTTGCCTGTGATGGAAGATAGTGCAGTACCGCATTGGGATCTTGCAGATAAATACAATCTATTTGATTTTAAATTAGGTGTTAAGATTGCAGGAGCAGGATTTCCGCTATACAGAGGTAAAGGAGCCAAGTTGCAACGAGCTTTGATACAATTCTTTTTGGATGAGGCAGTAAATGCTGGCTATGAAGAGATCAATCCACCATTATTGGTCAACGAAGAGACGGCTCGTGCTACTGGTCAGTTGCCAGACAAGGAAGGTCAGATGTACCATATGGAGCGAGATGGCTTGTATCTTATTCCTACAGGTGAAGTCCCTATCACGAACATATATAGAGATGAAATCGTAAAAGAAGAGGATTTTCCGATCAAGCTGACAGGGCATACACCTTGTTTTAGAAGAGAGGCAGGCTCATACGGTGCCGACGTTAAAGGCTTGAATAGAGTGCATCAGTTTGATAAAATCGAGATTGTACAAGTCGTACATCCTGATAAATCTTACGATATTCTCAAAGAAATGTTGGCACATGTTGAAGGATTATTGAAAAAGTTGGAACTGCCATACCGAATTCTTCGTTTGTGTGGTGGTGACCTTGGGTTCACAGCCGCTTTGACGTTTGACTTTGAAGTATACGCAGCAGCACAAAAAAAATGGTTGGAAGTAAGTTCTGTTTCTAATTTTGAAACATTCCAAACCAATCGTTTGAAGTTGAGATTTAAA
>CALDEO010000114.1 GCA_937942465.1 uncultured Saprospiraceae bacterium | reverse complement strand
TTTAAATGATTTTGCTTTTTGGAGCTTTAGACCGGCAGTTATGATTTGTTGATTGTTAATTAATGTGTCATTAGATTGAATTTGATTCCAATCTCTAGAAAACTCTGGTGATCGATAAGGATTGATTGTCAAGAAGTTTTTATTGACATATTCATAACTGAGTTGAGGTGCTATTGACCATCCGTTGGGTACTGTATCTAGCTTGATCAGATCATCATATAAGATAGATAGGGCATTGCCAGTATTGTCTTCATTGTCAACTTCCGAAAATCGATTGAGGTCGGTCTGACTTACTGCTAGCTCGGCTTTAATTATTCGTTGCTCAGTCGCTTTGTATTGACTAGCAAATGTCATTATTTGTTTTTTCTGAGGAGCTACTAACCTTTTGATTGGCTCAAATGAACCCAAGTTTTCTCCTACGTATTTATATACACGTCCATTAGCTGTGGATTCGGTGTCGATGATGTAGCTACCATTATTGGCTCCTACATTTGAGTAGGATACCAGATAGTTAGCACTGTCAGGACTAGTGGAGTACTCATAGTATATATTACCAGTTGATTCTACTATTTGTTTGTAAAGTATGAGGTCAGGATCTGCATCGCCGTCGTAAAGGTTGATACTTGGTCTGATCGCATCACTTAAGTCATCTCCGGCTTCTGTCAGTATACTTATATCAGTACTATCTAGTTGTATATCCTGTTGAAGGTTCTTACTGTCGCTCTCTGTGTATAGATTGGTATCAAAGCTAAATTTTCCATTTACGTAAGTAGCTTCTGCAATATAGCTGGTCCTTTGATAGCTTCGATCTATGTATTCAAACTCTACTACGATTCTACTATCTTTAGTGATTAAGGTTTTTGGTGTGAATGTTATCTCAGCACGATCATAACTTATAATGTAGTCTAGATCAATCCCTCGTTTCAGCAATCGACCGTCGTAGTATATTCTTTCTGTACCAGATCTCACAATCAGGAATAACTCGCCATTGTTACCACTTAATCGATATGGTCCTTGGTTTCCTTCAGAAGTACTTATTTCCTGACGGCTAAATTTCCCTTGGGATTGGGCAAAGCTCCCTCCAGTTCTGACGTAGCTCTTTTCGGAGAGGTCTACAGTATGTGCCGCTTTGAGTCCTTTGAGTTTCTTTAAATATCTTAAGAAGTAGCTATCTGTTTCCTGTTCTTGAAAATCTCCAGCAATCAGCCTTGTTTTTCCTTTGTCTACTTGTATAAATACTTTATCAAACTCTTGTAATACCTGGGTATTGCCTTCTGGTTGGATCGGTATGTTATCATCCGATATTGCTGCTTTGATAGTGATATCATTACCCAGGTCTCCAGCCAGTTGTAGGTTGAAGTTACTATTGAGAAGGAGGGATTGCCCATTACCAAATGAAAATCCTCTAGAAAAACTCCCGTCATAGTCTAGTCCTTTTGATTGTATTAGCGCATTCTTATTCTCAGTGTCAAATGGCGAATACTCGTATCCAATGTAGATCGCTCTATCCTTAGATTTTAGTTGGTTCTGATCTATATGGGATCGGGTAGCGTACAAGTCGGCAGACAATGTCCGATATGTGATGTTGATTGTATCTCCAGCAGATAATTGATTCTGAGGGGAGATCAATATCTTATTTAGTATCAATTGATGCTTGATATTAGTAGTAGCTGAGTCACTAAGTGTTGCAATGATTGATTCTGGTATTATGGTGAGACTATCAGTCAAATCGATAACAGAATCATTAAAAATAATAGTACGTAGGTGCTGGTATTGCGAGTTTTGACCTTGAAGCTCGGTGCTTATAATCAGCATTGTAAACACAATAGCTAAAGAAAAAGTAATCTTATGATTTAGATATTCGAACATAGTAATAACACTACAACGTTGAAGATAGAAGAATAATCTACCTGAAATGAAAATTTGATATTAAATAAAATCTTTATGTTTTTTAAGCGTTTGGATATGAGTTAGTTATGGAGTAAAGTGGCGTAGAATCAATTTATATTAGTTAAAATCGTAATATGTGGAATGCTTTTTGCAACTATAAATACAGTAGACCAATTTTGAGAATGGCACCTATCAAATTGTATTTTGTTGTTATGTATAATAACTTGATTAATTGATTGGTGTAGTATAAATCTATTTTTTTAACAGGAATATCGAATATATTTGTCACCCTTCATGATAAAGTATTCAGGCTTTCGGTAGCTTCATGGGCCAAAAATTATATCTTTGCGCTTAATATCGCGCTTTTCTTATGAAAAGTTAATCACCCCGTAGTTGGGCCATGAGCATAAATTGAATGATCAATGCGTAGAGTATCGACATCATTGTTATTAAGTATTCTGTTTTTGACAACAAGTTATTGTCAAGAATACAGATCGTTAGACGGCACAGGTAACCACCCGCTTGATTGGGGTAGTATCAGTGCTCCCCTCAACCAGTACACAACTTCATCTTTTTCAGATAGTATATCAGAGCCAAGTGGTTGGAATCGACCAAATGAGCGAGTTATAAGTAATACTTTATTCTCTCAAACTGATATGATAATGGATCCACTTAATCTAAGCGATTTTGTATGGGTCTTTGGTCAGTTTATAGAGCATGATATTGTTTTTGTTGAAGATAGTGAGAATGAATATTTGAGTATTACTGTACCAGAAGATGATGAGGTTTTTGCCCCTAATTCTGATATTTTCATGCTGAGGTCTCAAAAGATCGAAGGTACAGGTACAGATATAAATAATCCAAGACAATATCGAAACTCAGTTACATCGTATCTAGATTTATCTAGTGTGTATGGATGTGACGAAGCGCGATCAAAGTGGTTAAGAGCAAGTGATGGTTCTGGAAAGTTAAAAACTAGTCAAGGAAATTTACTTCCTTGGAATACACCATCAGGTGAGTTTAATGATACAGACCTATCTACTGCGATACCTTCAATGATAGATAAGTTGAATAATCAAAGACTTTTTGTTGCTGGTGATGTACGAGCCAATGAAAATCCTCTACTAATAGCTATTCATACATTATTTGTAAGAGAGCATAATAGATTATGTGACCATTATTTGGAGAAGCATCCAAGCTGGTTAGGTAATGATGAAAAATTGTATCAGAATGCTAGAAAGCATTTGATTGCATACTACCAGTCAGTTGTATTTGATGAGTGGTTGCCTGCTATGGGTATATGGTTGCCTGATTATACAGGGTATAAAACAGATATGAATCCTTCTATAATGAATGTATTCTCTGCTGCAACCTTTAATATAGGATTGACTCTTAACAGCGGTACTATAGTAAGAATGGATAACAGTGGAAGAATGATTCCTAACGGAGACATATCTTATCGTGATGCATATTTCAAACCAATTGAAATAAACCATGCAGGTGGAGTAGAGCCTTATTTTAAAGGTATGGCTTCTCAGATTCAACAAAATTTGGATTGTAAGGTAGTGGATGCAATGCGTAACTATGTCATTGATGATGTAGCTATGATTGGTAAAGATTATGCTGCTATCAATGTAAAGAGAGGTAGAGAAAGAGGTATTGCAGATTATAATACGATCAGAGATGATTTTGGTATGCCTCCGATGAATAATTTCTTTAGCTTGACAGGATCGCAAGATGCTGCTGCACAGCTTGAGAGTTTATATGGTGATGTAGATAATATAGACCCATGGGTAGGAATGTTAGCTGAAAGACACAACCCTGATGCTTTATTTGGTGAGTTAGCTTTAAGAATCATTGAAAGACAATTTCAATTGTTAAGAGATGGTGATAGTTATTACTACCAGCATGGTGATCAATTTGAGGAGCACCAGATGGACGATATTGCGAATACAAGTTTCCATGATATCATCATGAGAAATACTACAATAGACTTAATGCAAGAAAATGTGTTTGTAGCAATGCCACACAGCGCTATTCCTACAGGTCCAGATCTTGCTGATGTTCAATTGGACGCTGTAGCGTACCCTAACCCTACTAAAAGTAAGTTTCACATCAAAATTTTTGCTGATATTCAAGAGGTTGTTACTTTCAGTCTTTACGGTGTACTTGGAGAGTTAATCTCTACGAGCACGATGGTATTAGACCCAGGTGATAACTTTACTTCTTATTCTATACCAGAGGAGATGCCTAGAGGTATGTACAATCTGTTTATGGAAACTCCATCAGCTAGAAATGTGTTGAGGATTGTCAAAGAAAACTAAAGAGTAAAATCAAATTGATTTTGTAGCATTGTATTGTTTGATGATTATATCATGACACAAAACATTAACAATGTCTAGAAAGTCCTTATTCAAGAGAAGATCATTTTTACAGATACTAGGTCTAGGTTATGCCTCGACAATACTAAATTCTTGTAAAACAGAAAATATTAAAAAGGAGCCTTTGACTAGTTTAAAGGCTCCTTTTGTGTTATCTACCTGGTACCACGAGGTAGATAATACAATAGCTCTTAATACTATGGTAGATCAGTCTAAGACTTCACTAGATGCCATCGTAGCTGGTATTAAGAACGTAGAGAACAATCCTGATGATGCATCAGTAGGATACGGGGGTAGACCAGACAGAGCAGGTAATGTAACCTTAGATGCATGTATAATGAATGCAGAGGGGGATGCCGGTAGTGTATCGTTTTTAAAAAATATAAAGAACCCTATTGAAGTGGCACGTCATGTAATGGAAGAAACTCCACATGTCATGCTTAGTGGAGAGGGAGCCTATAAGTTTGCTAGAGAGAAGGGGTTTGAACATATAGACTTACTGACACCATCATCTAAGAAAGAATGGGAAAAATGGGTTAAATCAAGTCAATATCAACCAGAAATCAATATAGAAAACCATGATACCGTCGGTATGATAGCTATGGACGATAATAACAATATCTCTGGAGGATGTAGCACTAGCGGCATGGCTTATAAGCTAGAAGGAAGGGTAGGTGATAGTCCTATAATCGGTGCAGGACTATATGTTGATAACGAAATCGGTGCTGCTACAGCAACTGGCGTCGGAGAGTTAGTGATGAAAACATTGGGGTCATTTCTAGTTGTAGAGCTCATGCGTCAAGGACATAATCCGCAGGAGGCATGTCGCCTAGCTGTCATTAGGATCGTGGAACGTTATGACACTAAAGATATGCAGGTAGGCTTCATTGCATGTTCTAAATCAGGTAAATTCGGGGCTTACAGTATTTTTCCTGGTTTTATTTATACAATAACAGATTCTACTCAAAACTCTGTATTAGAAGCACTTTCATATTACTCTAAATAATATGTTAAACTACTAGACCACAAAGCCTTGTTTTGGCAGGCTCTTTGCAACTTCTGTAGTGTTAGGGATCGTGTAAGCGGTTCCATATCATATTACTAGCAACTGAGAAAGCCCTATATGAAAGCTATAAAGACCGTCATTGTCGATAATCAAAGAATGTTTGTTGAAGGTCTTAAGGCGTTTATGGAAAAGGTAAAAACTCCTACTTTAAAGTTTGTAGGGGAGCTTGAAAAAGCTGAAGGATTAAGTCAAGTGATAGAAGACGAAGAAGCAGATTTACTGCTTATTGAACTCAGTCTTCCTGATCAAGATGGTCTTGCAATTTTACCCGGCTTGAGAGCACGTTTTGAAAATCTCAAAATAATTATTCTTACTAGTTACGGTGATACGAAGTTTGTGAAAGAAGCATTTCAGTCTGGAGCTGACGGCTATGTTGTAAAATCTAATAGTACGATTGAACTAGTACAAGGTATTACAGAAGTCATGAAGGGACATACATTTCTTGCCAAGGGATTACGGATTACACCCGAGAACAAGAAAAATGGAATGAATAAAGAGGTTGCAAATAGAAGCTTTTATGAAGATAGATTTGTCATTAGACAGAAATTGACTCGCCGAGAGCAGGAAATTTTACAGCTGATAACACAAGCGAAAAATAACAAAGAAATAGCTAAAGAGCTATACATTAGTGACCAGACTGTTGGTGTTCACCGAAAAAATATAATGCGCAAATTAGGTGTTCGCAATACAGTCAACTTAATCAAATTTGCATTGGAATATCAATTGGTCTGATACTTGCAATGCATATAGAATGAATGTTTAATTCCCCCCAATCTAAACTTCATTTTACTTCTTAAATATCTTCTCCCCCGAAGTCTGAACGAGATTTTTTAACAATTATTTGGAATTACCCAAAAACAATTTAATCTCATGAAATTGGAGAAAATTACTAACTTAACGAAGAACTTTAGTTTTGCTTTAGCAAGATTAGGAGTCCTTACCGCCTTCTTGGCGACATTTACACTAAGCCTGCATGCACAATGCCCCTTAGGTTGTAACAACAGCGTACAAATTTCTTTAGATGGTACCTGCTCAGCAGTTATCAGTCCCGACGTAGTCTTAGAGGGGATGGGAACTTGTACTAATGATGACTACACAGTAACTATCGAAATGGCTGATGGTTCTACTATCACAACTGCCACCGTAGGTGGAGTTATTACGCATCCTTCAGTAGGAGTAGCTCACATTGGTCAGACTTTAACAGTCAGAATTAATGATACTACGGCTAGTGGAGGATTAAACTCTTGTTGGGGTTTTATTAGTGTTGAAGATAAGTTGGCACCAGTGCTTTCTTGTCCTACTGACATTACAGTTGGTTGTAACGAGTCGATCGTTTCTTCTGACTTTACACATGGTGCAGTATCATCTTCATTCTCTTATGACCAAGAAAGTGGTCTAGTATTGAATGGTACGGATGTACCTTATGACGTTGATCCAGGAGCTTCTGTGACTGCTCAACAAGCAACAGATGGTGGTACTATCTGTGCAGACATTACAGTGAATGGTTTAAACCAATTTGATATTGTTAATACAATTGAATTTGATTTAAACTTAACTCCACAAACTGTTCTTAACATGTACAGCATTGACATTTACAGTCCTGCTGGTGCTTTAGTTAACAGTTTTACTTCTACTAATGGTATGAACCTTAATATCACAAATGCAGCGTATTTGGGTGTTCAGGCTACAGATGCTATTTTTGAAGGAGATTGGAGAGTATGTATTACTGATAACTTAGGTGCTGATAATATCCAGTTTAGATTTACTGGTGGGCAAGTTAATTTTAATACAAGAGGATTTTTCAACTCTCAGTTGACAGCAGCTGACAATTGTAACACCATTACATTTACTACTCTTACAGATAATACTGTAGATATTGATTGTGATGATGCTGCTAATCCTGGTATCTCTGCTATTAGAACAATTACTTGTCAAGCATCTGATGCTAGTGGTAATCTATCTAATATTTGTACTAAGAATATTTATTATGAAAGAAAAACGCTTTCTGATATAGTATGGCCAGCAAATTACTCAGTTGAGTGTAGTGTTTCTACAAGCACTAGCCCTGATGATACTGGTAGACCGACTATCGGAGGCGAAGTTATCCACCCTAATAACGGTTTTTGTGAGATTAACCTTACGTACAACGACGATATGATCGACGTATGTGGTGTTAGTTTCAAGTTATTACGTAATTGGATAGCGTTAGATTGGTGTGAAGCAACATCAACAACGCATACACAAATAATTAAAATTGCAGATACAGAAGGACCAAGTATCCAGTGTGGTGAGTCATACTTTGATATTGATGTAAATCCTTACACATGTACTGCAGACTTTACTGTACCATTTCCGAATATTGACAGTGAGCCTTTAAATGATGTAATTAAGTTCGATTGTAGTGAAGTTACTTACAGAATTAAGTGGTCAGAAGCATCAATTCCAGCTGATGGAGTTTGTAATAACACGAACGCATCTAGTGCATTCAATTACAAATCTGATGGTGTTTCTTATGATGGAAATGCAGCAGACCTTGATGCAGATGGATTTGCATCAACAGGAACATTTACAATCACAGGATTACCTGCAGGTTGTATATGGATATACTTTGAAGTAAAAGATGCTTGTGGTAACATTACTACATGTACTAAAGATATTAAAGTAGTAGATAATACGCCTCCTACTCCAGTATGTGATCAGAACACTGTAATTACATTAAATACAAGTGGTTGGGCTCATGCATTTGCTTTGACTTTTGATGACGGTAGTCATGATAACTGTAGTTCTACAATATCTTATGGTGTTAGAAGAATGTCAGATACATGTGGACAGTTTACAGGAGCAACAGCAGGAAGTAACCCTACAGAAGTATTTACTTTCGGTGGAACTAGATACTATGATTTTGTAAAGTTCTGTTGTAACGACGTTGACGTTGAAGATGTAATGGTAGAACTAGTAGTATGGGATGCAACAGGAAATGCTAATACTTGTATGGTCAATGTAAGAGTTGATAATAAAGTAACACCTGTTATAACTTGTACAACAGCTACAGACAATCAGTCAATCGATTGTGCAGATGCGATACCTGCAGTACCTAATGTTGCTGACGTATTCACAATATCTAATGATAACTGTGGTAAAGTTGCAGTAGAATACTTAGGTGAGACATCTACTACTGCTAATACATGTGGAATATACTCTATCACAAGAAGCTTTAGAGCTTATAACACTGTTACACTTGCAACATTGAGATCATGTAATCAAACAATCTCAATTACTAATTCAGTACCATTTAACTTGAATACTCAAGTATCTTTCCCTGCCGATAAGACATTCACTGGATGTATGATGGTAGATACTGATCCTGAGAATCCAACAGGTCCTGGAGTACCTAGCTACACAGGAAATACTAACTGTAGTCAGTTAGCATATACATATAGTGACCAGACATTCAACTTTGTTGAAGATGCTTGTTTCAAAATCTTAAGAACTTGGACAGTAATCGACTGGTGTACTTATAACCAAAACCAACCAAACGGTGACGGTATCAGACAATACACTCAGATCATTAAGATCAACAACAGTGTAGGTCCAGTATTTGCATCTTGTTCTACAGTATCATTCTCAACTTTTGATGATGAATGTGAAGGAGATATTGAATTTATCACAGTTGCAACAGATGATTGTACTCCAGCTGATCAGATTGTATACAGTTATGTTATTGATGCATTCAATGACGGTACTGGAGCAGATATCACTGGTAATGGATCAAATGCAAGTGGTACGTACCCAGTAGGTACTCACAGTATTACATGGACTGCTGAAGATCAGTGTGGAAATATCACTGAATGTACTCAACTATTCATAGTAAGAGATGCGAAGAATCCTACACCATACTGTTTAAGTGGTATTACTACTGTAGTTATGCCTTCAACTGGAACAATTGGTATCTGGGCTAACGACTTTGACTTAGGTAGTTTTGATAACTGTACACCGGATGCTTCTTTAAGATTCTCATTCAGTTCAAGTACTTCTAATACGAGCAAGACTTATACTTGTGATGATTTAGGTATCAATATGGTTCAAATCTGGGTAACAGATTTAGCAGGTAACCAAGACTATTGTGAAACAATGATTGATATCCAGAACACTGGTGGATGTACTGAAAGCCCAAAACCAATGGTTGCAGGTAGAGTAGCTACAGAAACAGGAGCTGATGTTGACAATGTAGAAGTAATGTTGGAAAACATGTCTACATATGTACCTACAATGATGATGACACAGTCTGATGGATTGTATGCATTCAACAACAATGCAGCTGGACATGTATATCAAGTATCTGCAAGTAGAAACGATAACCATATGAATGGTGTATCTACATTGGATTTAGTATTAATCCAGAAGCATATCTTAGGTATCACTGACTTAGATTCACCTTACAAAGTGATCGCAGCAGATATCAATAACTCTGCAAATGTAAGTGCAACTGACCTTATCGAGCTTAGAAAGTTAATCTTAGGAATCTATGATGAGCTACCTAACAACGAATCTTGGAGATTTGTAGATGCGACACAAGGATTTGCAGATGCAAATAACCCATGGCCAATACAAAGTCAAATCGATATCGCTCAGTTAAATAGCGACGACGTAAACAATGACTTTAAAGCTGTGAAAATAGGTGATGTTACTGGAAATGCTGAAGCAAATGCTCAATCTGGTAATGTATCAGGTAATAGATCATCTAAAACTTTGAGTCTAGTAATAGACAACCAGTCTTACACAAAAGATGAACTAGTAGAGGTAGTATTCACAAGTGCCAACTTCGATAAGATAGTAGGTATGCAATACACTTTATCATTTGATGAGACAAGCCTAGAGTTTGTAAATGTATCATCTGATGCACTTAACATCACTGCTCAAAATGTAAATGCTAACAATGCAGATCTTGGATTGATATCTATGAGCTGGAGTGATTACAAAAGCACATCTTTAGATTCAGATGAAGAAGTTTACACATTAACATTTAGAGCAAAAGCGAATAACGTATTAACCAATACAATTTACGGAATGTCTTCAGAACTTACACAAACTGAGGCATACAACAACGACTTAGAAGTATTAAACCTCAACTTAGAGGTGAGAAATACAGACATGTCAAATGGATTTGCATTAGGACAGAATACTCCTAACCCATTTGATACAGATACACAGATTTCTTTCACTCTACCAGAATCGATGATTGCGCAATTATCAATTTATGATGTAGCAGGAAGAAAGATTACTACGATTAATAACACATACAATAAAGGTCAGAATGTAATTACAATCGACAATACACTTCTAGAAGGTGCTACTGGAGTATTGTATTACAGATTAGAAGCTGGTGATTTCACTGCGACTAAGAAAATGATCGTTATTCAGTAATTTTATAGAGATTAAATTGTTAAGGCCCTTGTCGATTGCATCGACAAGGGCTTTTTCTTATATTTGCACCAAGCTTACCTAATGAGTTTATTAAAATTACGCTGGTCAATTTATATTTTTTTATTTATATAACGCCGTACAATTCAACGCAATGGTACGTTTATAGGCTAGGATAGAGCAGCAACTTTACATTTAATATAGTATATCGATAAATTGTTTTTCGAAACGGTTGGATTGGCGTACTATTTGTACTAGGTAATTAGTAACAAAAGATCATTTTAAGTGAGATGTGTTTAGGATTATTTTATGATTCTATATTTTCATTTAGATTGGTCCCCAAACAGTAAATTATGCAAAGGTTTTTAATACTTTTCGTATTCGGATTATTTATGGCGAACACTGCCATGACACAGGATTTAGAGGTTGAGTTTAGTGCTGCCTCTTCTGTAGCTCCGGGTGGTACAGTCACTATCGATGTGTCTGTCAATAACTTCGATCGATTGATATCAGCACAGTTCTCTATTAACTGGGACTCACTGGCGATGTCATACAATAACGTAACTAATATAACATCAGATCTAGTTGATTTCGGTGTTTCTAATATTGGTACTCCAGTTAGTTCGCAAGGTGTGGACGATGGTCAATTAAGAATTTCTTGGTCAGCCAATGCGGTTGATGATTTAACTAACGGTGTCACTATACCAGACGGTACCGTTTTATTTTCATTCTCTCTGAATGGAGATGGTGAACCTTGTTCTGAGGTAAACCTAGTCTTATCTGATGACCCTCTTACAAGAGAAGTTGCAGATGTAGATTTAAATGTTTTTACAGCAATAACAGACGGAGCTAATATCTTCGTAGAAGGCCCAGATTGTACAACAGGACCTCCGGTATCAGGTTGTGCTCCAGTAGGTAATACCAACAACGTTGGACTATTGGCGCAAGAGTTATCTGGTAATCCAAATGATATGATTTGCGTTGAAGTTACAGTAGACAACTGGACGGATATACAAAGCGTACAATCAGGTATTACTTGGGATACTTCAGTTTTAGATTTCACGGGTACACAGAATTATAATTTAACGGGATTAAATGCAAATTCATTCACAATGAATACGCCTGGTGAACTAAGGTTTATCTGGTTTGATAATACAGGATCAAATCCTTCAACACTAGCAGACGGTTCTATAATATTTGAATTATGCTTTACGCTAATAGGCGCAATAGGTGAGTCTTCAGATATAATATTCCAATCATTGCCTCCATTTAACGTAGAGATTGCTGATAGTAATCAAAACTCGCTGGACTTCTACACCGATTGTGGTGAGATAGCAGTAGTCATGGATGATGGACCGCCGCCACCATCTGATGGTTGTGCCGCTACAGGTGATATGGATGGAGTAGGACTACTTACAGTAGAAATGTCAGCAGCTATGGGATCAAATATATGTATCCCAGTAAGTGTTGAAAACTTTAATGATATACAGAGTGCTCAGTCAGGTATTACTTGGGATGAGACGGTGTTCACCTTTACAGGAACACAAAACTATAACCCTGATTTCACAGGGTTGAATGTTAACTCATTCAATACAGCTAACGCGAATAATGGGCAACTGAGATTTATATGGTTTGATAATACAGGTGTTAATCCTGTTAACTTACCGGATGGTGAGGTCATATTCGAATTGTGTTTTGATGTAATAGGAGATTGTGATGAGTTCTCCGATATTCTTTTTGAGGGTTTCAATAACTTTGATATTGAATTTTCTAATAGTACGGGATCAACATTGCCATTTTTCACTGATTGTGGAGAGTTGGTTGTAGGTTGTACTCCTCCTCCTACGGATATTACGTTTATCGTAGAAGAGACTACTGGAACAACCGGAGATGAGGTATGTGTTAATTTCTCTACGACTAACTTTATAGATATAGCTTCTATACAATTGAATATTGTATGGGATGCGAGTGTACTTGATTATATCAGTCCCAATATCCAATGTAGAAATACGGAGATGGGTGTTAATGGTGCCAATTTTAACTTCATAGAGGGTAACAAATTAAGAATGAGTTGGAGTTCTAGCACAGGTGGTGTGACTCTAGATGACTCACTTAATGGTAGTGAAGAAGTAATGTTCTGCGTTTGTTTTGATGTTATAGGATGTGATGCAGATAACGCTATAGTTACAAATGTAGAGATAGTAGGTGATGCTAATGTCAGCATTGAAGTAGGTAACTCAGCTTCAGAGTCGGTGCCTGTTATTATAGATAACGGATCAGTTACGATTGCTACAAGCACTACATGTGGACCAGATATTACCATCAATGGTACGACTAACCCTGATTGCTTTGGTGGTCTAGGGTCAGTAGATGTTACTGTCACTGGACAAGGTCCTATAATGTGTAACTGGGATAATACGGGTGCATCTACCAATTGTAGTTTGATAGCTGCAGCTGGTGTTCATACGCTAGTAGCAACAGATGCTAATGGAGTAACTGCATCAGAAACTGTAACAATAACACAGCCGGATGAAATTACAGGCTTAGCCGAATCAACAAATGAAACATGTACAGAAGGTGGATCTGTAATCTTATCTACTTCAGGAGGTACGGGTGACTTAAGTGTTACTTGGACTGGATCTCCGTCATGTAGTCCTAATGATTGTGTAGGTAATACGCTTTCTGATTTAGGTGCAGGTACATACACATATACAATCACTGATGATAATGACTGTACATCTACAGGTGTGGTTGTCATTGCAGGTAGTAGTGATGCTCCGGTTATAACGGA
>CALDEO010000113.1 GCA_937942465.1 uncultured Saprospiraceae bacterium | reverse complement strand
CCTAAAGTATTAATTTCTCTACCCATTTCTTGGCTGATAAAACCTAGTTTCTTACCTTTTATTGGGTGTTCTTTTTCAAGTTGTTCTCTAAAAAACTTGCAGTGTTGCGCTAGACGAACCTTTTCTTCATTGATATCTAGTTTCTCGATATAAAACACGATCTCTTGCTCTAGTCTGTTTTTATCAATAGCATCATTAGTCATTTGATCTAATACTCCATTGTGAAGTCTTGCTCTTATTTTATCTATTCTTGCTTGCTCATAGTTAGCTACATCAGCAAGAAGTGCCTCCATAGTATCGACATTCTGGATGAAGTCCTTGTACATGGCATCACCTTCTTCTTTACGGTACGCTGCCAATGCATCGATTGCTTTATGAGTGAGTTCTAATACTTTTTGCCATTCTGCTTCTTCTAGATCACCATCTTGAGCTTGTATGATATTAGGTATACGTAATACTGATTGTAATATGTCAGCGTTAGGGATATCAAACTGAGTCTGTATTTTTTTAAGCTCAGTGATGTACTTACTTATCAGAGGCACATTAAGACCAAACCCATCTTCACCAGACTCTGATTCTGTAGTAATGACAAATTCCATTTTACCACGTAGCGCCTTCTCGATGACCATTTTTCGTAGTTCAAGTTCCTTTTCACCGTAGAAGCTTGGTATTTTCATTCGTACATCAGAACTTTTACCATTTAAAGACTTGATTTCTACTGTTATCTTCTTCTGCCCATAATGGTCTGAAGCTTGACCATATCCTGTCATCGACTGTATCATAAACTATAATTTTGTGCAAATATAGCGAAAGGAATACGCCGCAACTCCTTTAAACTAAGGGTTTATAAAATCAATTAATTATATTACATTGATTAAGAGCGGTTTAAATTCATCATTTAATTAAAAATAGTCAGAAAAAAGAGTGAGAATAGTTTTTGAAACTCATAAAAATTACGAAATTTGTCCCTCTTTTGAAATGAGCTATGAAATATTCATAACTACTTTAAAATCAATGTATAATGAGAAAAGCCGATTTAGTAGCTACCATATCCGAAAAAACTGGTGTCCCTAAGGTGGACGTATTAGTGACTTTGGAGATGTTTTTTAAAGAAGTTAAGGGTGGTTTGTCAACTGGAGAGAACGTTTATATCAGAGGATTTGGATCTTTCGTTATTAAGAAGAGAGCTAAAAAAATTGGTAGACATATCAAAAAGAATGAAGCGATCGAAATACCAGAGCATTACATCCCTGCGTTCAAGCCTGCTAAAATATTTGTTGATCAGGTAAAAGACAACGTAACATCACTTCCAGAAGACGGAGGAGATAAATAATTATTAAAAGAATGAACAGAAATCAGATAATTGTAGTCATAACTATACTGAGCTTATTTCTGTTCTTGTATTTTGGTTGTGACACCAAAAATAAAGATCAAAGAACTCTAGAAACGTCTAGAGCGATAAGCTTAGAAGCTACAAGTCCAGAGTTGATCATAAGATCAGCTAAAGAACAAATCGGTCTTGCTAATGTTGCTATGTTGGAAGAAACAGAAAGAGCACTGCGAGAGCAGAAGGAAGACTCGCTCAGAATACCTTTAATAAAGGAGCTTTCGGCAAAGTGGTATCAAGCAGGATATCCAATTGTTTCCGGATATTATGCCGAAGAAGTTGCTAAAGTCTTGAACACGGAAGATAGTTGGTCCATAGCTGGTACTACCTATGCGCTAGGTTTAAAGACAGAAAAGGTTGATAAAAATCGATCTTTTGCATCAGGAAGGGCAATAAAAGCTTTTGAGCAAGCATTATCACTTAACCCTGACAACTTAGATCATAAGTTGAATATGGCGATCTGCTATACTGATTACCCACCAAAGAATAACCCTATGCAGGGTATTCTGATGTTGAGGGATCTTAATGAAGCCAATCCTCAGAGCACGAAAGTGCTGAATCAGCTTGGTAGATTGAGTATACAGACTGGACAGTGGGAGAATGCAATAAAACGACTAGGTCAAGCCTATGATATAGATCCTAATAATAGATCTACTTCATGTATGTTGGCTCAAGTATATACCGAATTAGGTGATGAAAGTAACGCATCGAAATTTGGAGAAAAATGTAATTTAAATAACAAATAAAAAGCAACAAGTATGCCTTGTGGTAAAAAACGTAAAAGACATAAGATCTCAACTCACAAAAGAAAGAAGAGACTTAGAAAGAATAGACATAAGAAAAAGAATAGATAGACTATAACCATGTGAGTTGGGAGTTGGCCGTATTTGGCTGACTCCTTGTGGCTACTATTTGGTGAGAAATATAATAGATCTTCGACTAAGACTACTCATCATATAAGAACAAAAAGAATAATCACAATAGCAGATAACAAATGTCTTTAGCTAGATACTTGAGCTATGGTGTACGTCCACAGGACTGACTACTTCTATATACGATCTACTTATTTCACTTACTTATTCATTAGCCACGATATTCGCTAAAACCTAATAGCGTGGAAAAAGAATTGATCATTAATGCTACTCAAACAGAAGTTGAAATAGCATTATTGGAAAACCAGAAGCTTGTAGAATTGCATAGGCAAAAAACAAGCAGCACATTTAGTGTAGGTGATATCTTCTTGGCATCGATCAAGAAGCAAATGCCTAGCCTAAATGCAGCATTCGTTGATATCGGTCATCGAAAAGATGCATTCCTTCATTATACTGATTTAGGCCCTCAAATGAGATCTTTGGTAAAGTTTACCGTAGATACTATGTCCGGTGCCCAAACAACTCATGACTTAATCAATTTTGAGCTACAGCCAGATATTGATAAAGGCGGAAAAATAGATAAAGTACTAGATAAGAAACAACACCTACTAGTACAGATCCTCAAAGAACCAATATCTACTAAAGGTCCTAGACTGACTTGTGAAATCACAATACCGGGTAGGTTTCTAGTGTTGACTCCATTCTCAGATGCGATTGCAATCTCTAAAAAGATAAGTAATGCAGACGAAAGAAAGAGACTACAACTATTGATAGAAAGTATCAAACCTAAAAACTTTGGTGTAATACTACGAACTGCTGCAGAAGGCAAGAAAGTAGCTGATCTACACGAAGAGCTCAGGATGCTTGAGGATAAGTGGAAGAAGATACACGACGAACTCCAAAAAACAAAAACTCCAGATAAACTACTAAGTGAACTTGATAAGACATCAAGTATCCTAAGGGATGTGCTTAGTGACTCATTTAACAGAGTAGTGGTCAATGATGAGACGATCTATAAAGGGGCTAGAGAATACCTTAAGTCTTTTGCACCGGATAAAGTAAAGATTGTATCGCATCACAAAGGGACTAAAAACATATTTGAAACATACGGTATCAGTAGACAAATCAAATCATCATTCGGTAAGACTTCTACAATGTCTAGTGGTGCTTACCTAGTCTTAGAACATACAGAAGCTATGCACGTCATTGACGTCAATAGTGGACCCAAGATGCAGAGACGTGACCAAGAAGAGGCTTCACTATCTGTCAACCTAGAATCAGCCAAGGAGATAGCGAGACAATTGCGACTACGTGACTTAGGAGGGATTATACTTATTGATTTCATCGATATGCGTAAGTCTGATAATAAGTCAGAGCTTTTCCGTCAGATGAAAGAATTTATGAAGGGAGATCGTGCTCAACATACGATCCTGCCATTGAGTAGATTCGGTCTAATGCAGATCACGAGACAAAGAGTTAAGCCAGAAATCAAAATAGACACAGCAGAAGTATGCCCGACCTGTAAAGGTACCGGCAAAGTCAATGCTACGGTCCTATTGACTGAAGATATAGAGCGAGATTTGAAATTTATACTAGAGTCTCACCCTGATAGCAAAAAACTCAAACTACATACGCATCCGTTCGTACATGCATACCTCAAACAAGGTCTGCCAAGCTTACAGATGAAGTGGTACATGAAATACTCTAAGTGGATCAGACTTCAAAAAGAGGAAGACTACCGCATGACTGAGTTTAAGTTTTATGACCAGCACAACGACGAGATAAGATTTAATTGATCGATAGATCATAAGCAACAATAGCTTATGAAACAACAAAATAAATTCTCTTACCTAAGAGAAATAAAAGCAACAGCGCATGTCCTTATAGCCCCACTTAATTGGGGCTTAGGTCATGCCTCTCGTTGTATCCCGATTATCCGAGAGCTACAGCAACGTGGCAATACAATAACCATTGCCAGTGACGGCATCGCTCTAGAGTTGCTTCAAAAAGAGTTTCCAACATTATCAACGATAGCACTACCAGGATATAAGGTCCACTATAAAGGAAATTTTCTAGTAGGTCTGATTATGCAATCTCCGAAGATCGCAAAAGCCGTATATCAAGAGCACCGACAAGTTCAAAAAATTGTTGCTGATCACGCAATAGATGTGATCATATCTGATAATAGATATGGTGTACGACACAAATCAATACCAAGTATCATTGTTATACATCAGATCAATATCCTACTGTCTAATCCCATCGTACAATGGTGCGGTCGTATTGTCAACAAGTATCTTATCAATAGATTTGATCAATGTTGGATACCTGATAGAAAGGAGCAACCCTTAGCTGGAGTATTGAGTAGTGCTGATGGTCTGAGCAATGCATTACATATTGGGACTTTATCCAGAATGCATTCCGATGCATCGGCCACAAAAGTATATGATCTCTGTATCATACTCTCAGGACCAGAACCTCGACGGACTCATCTAGAGAACACTTTATTGTCTATACTAGCTGACTCAGATCATAAGGTGAAATTAATCAGGGGTACTCACAGTAAATTAGAACAGTCTGTAGAAAGCAATAACATATCTGTGATAGACATGGCCTCTTCTATACAGATCAACCAATCAATAAATCAAAGTGAAATAATTATCTCTAGGTCGGGTTATACAACAGTTATGGATCTACAGGCATTTGACAAGAAATGTATATTGATACCTACCCCAGGTCAGACAGAGCAGGAATATCTTGCTGACCAACTTTTGCCACCATTCTATAAATTGAATGAGCAAGAGCTCAATAAAAGCTTATTACCCTTGATAGAGTCTCTTATCCACGATTAAACTGCTCCATCGTTAATTTTGCACCTATAGTCACATATGCCTTGATCGCATCAGTACTTCGCTTAAGTATATACGACAGCTCGTCTAGTTCTTTTTTATCCCATTTGCCAAGTACAAAATCTACTTGTCGACCTTTACCAAATTCACTACCGATCCCAAATCTCAATCTACTATAGTTGGTAGTACCCAACTCAGCATGTATATCCTTCAGACCGTTGTGTCCACCATCACTACCTTTAGTTTTGATTCGGATTTTATCAAAAGGGATGTTTTTATCATCAACAATAACGAGTAGGTTATCTGGTTGGATTTTCTTCTTTAGCATCCATGCTCGTACTGATTTTCCGCTACGATTCATATATGTGCTAGGCTTGAGTAGGACCAGCGTCCTGCCTTTGTGTTTTCCTATAGCAACATCGCCAAGTTGGTCGTTTTTAAAGGTTACACCTAGTTCTTCAGCTAGTAAGTCTACTACTTCAAAACCAACATTATGTCTAGTTCCGTCATAGTCGGGGTGCATATTGCCGAGACCAACAATCAAATACTTCATAGGATCTTCTATTTCTTCTTCTTCTTCTTTCGCAAATATATTTTTGAACCAAGTCAACATACCACAAAGATGCTGAGAATAATATCGAATACCAATAAGAAGCGAAGTAGTTTATAATTGACGAACTAGAGGAGCACTTGTTTTCTATTTGATTAAGGTATATTTTGATCTTCAGCATTTTGGGAGTTTGTTGTTTGGCTAATTATTTAACC
>CALDEO010000112.1 GCA_937942465.1 uncultured Saprospiraceae bacterium | reverse complement strand
TAGTTCGTCAAGCGAGGAGGTTTCATCTACAAGCTCTATATCTATTTCTTCAGTGGTTTTATTTTTTTTCTTAAATATCCACTTGAAGTTACTTTTGTATATGAATGCAACTAATAGTCCGATACCTGCTATTGCAAATAGATATTTAATGACCGTCCATACATTGCTTACCGTCTCTACTGAGGGAGTTTCTTCAGGGGTAAGGAATTCGATAAACTTGGCAAACCACCTGCCTAATATACTATCCTCTTTTTCTGGATCTAAGTCATAATTATACTTTGACTTAGATTGTTTTTCTTTTATATATTCTGGATCGTATTCTCGTATATTTATTCGACTAGAGTCGGCATCTATAGGATATGTCTCAACCATATCAACTGGTGGATCAACGACAAAGGTTGAGTCTTGTGACTGCGCCACATCAACAACTAAAAACAATGATATGTATAGGAGGTACTGCCTCAAAATTCACCTTCGTTTTCAAAGAAGCTCTCTTCTCGTGTACCTATTTTGGCTATTCTTGCTCGGAGGTTGGTATTGTCGTTCCGCTCTACAAGGTCGTAGTATTTGATGATCATGACACTACTTATGTATATGAAACTCACCGACTGCCCTAAAAGCTGTAGCATAGCCCCGATCCCATGAAGCGATCGATATAAAAGTGTATCACTCTCTGCACCGTCCATAACTCCCAAAGTAACAATCATCTGAATCATGGTCGCTGGAATAACGAATATGTAGGAAACAAATCCGCCGATCAATCCACCAACGAAAATAATACCGAAAGTAGACCACCAATGCCCATCGACCAAGTTTTTAGATCTTAACAATGCATCTTTCATAGAAGACGGTTGATCCAAAAATCCAATAGGTAGTATCGAGTAGTTGACATAGAAATAAATACAGAAAAAGAATGCTACGAACATTGCAAGTCCACCAATTAAACCATTGAAAAGTAAGAGAGCAGCAGCAATTAATAATAAACCGTAAGTCATTATCACCTGTACTAAGATCGCCATCAACTGACCACCCGTTACTTGCTTCATCATTTTGATAAGCGATGCATAGTCTACTACTTCGCTATCCGTATTTTTATACTGTATAGCGCAAGCATTCATGGTGATAGCAATCACCGAAAAACATAGAAAGATGAAAGTAACAAAACTCCCAAGGTTTTCAAACATCTGAGTAAATGCCCCCTCATCAGATAATAACTGCTCCCGAGACAACATACCACTCTTGGTGATGAAACTGAATATACCAGCAATCAATATAACAGGCAAGATAAATGTCAAATACGCCTTACCTATCGGCTTAATATGCATCTTAATAAACTGAAAAGCATCAGATATTATTTCTCCAAAATCTCTTCTTTTTTCGAGTATCAGTTTGTTTTTCATATTTGATTTAATTTCTTTTCAACTATTATTGGATAGAAATAATAATACCATATCACATAGGCAAACGAGATAACAATAATCGCCAATCTACCATAGTCACCTAGGCTCATATACTGTCTTGTCACATAACTCTCGATGATCGCAGCAATAATAACTACTGGCACAGAACCAATCACAATCTTGAGACTCCGCTTGGCACCACGTACCAGAGATACCCTACGACTATAAGTACCTGGAAATAGTAGACTATTGCCTAATACCAAGCCTGCCCCCCCTGTAATAACAATCTCCGATAGCTCTAAAGCTCCGTGTATAAATATAGTAGAAAATGACAACCAAAATAGATCTTGCTGAACAAAGAAAGTCTGAAAAGCTCCCACCATGATACCATTATACACAAGTATCAGCCCTGAGAAAACAGACCCAAAGATGCCCATTATATATGCCATAAAGGATACCTTGATATTATTGGATCCAATAAAAAAAAACATCGCTTCTTGATCAGCGCTTTCATAGACTGCCATCGGATTGCCTCTTGCGATATTATCTAGAGTCATATTGACATATTGATCTCCTAGTATCATTCGAGGGAACTCGGGATCTAACCAAGTAGAAAAAACACCAACACCTATCGCCGACAGAAATATGATCAACGATATAAAGATCTCTTTGTGGCTCTCCCGTATAGCCATCGGTACCTCATATCTCCAAAAATTGATAAACCTTGAGCTTTCTTCTCGCTTGTTGCGGTATATACTCTGATGACTCGCTAGGGCTAGTCTATTAAGATATTCTATCAGTGCTTTACTCTTGGGATAAAAGGTCTTGGCATAAGATAGGTCATCTGTAATCTGAATATAAAACTCAGCAAGATCATCGGCACTAAGTTGCTGTTCACCACGTAAGTAGGCGTCATAATCCTTCCAGACTTTTTCGTTTTTTTTAATAAATACTACCTCTCTCAACCAGTTATTTTTAGTTTTATACTAAAGTCAAATTGAATTTGAATGTCAAATGATACCTAAGCTGTCTTAAACTATGTATTTTGGCATGCATTGTATCAACATTCCGATTTGAAGTTATAAAAAGATTCACAACCATTATAGTTATGGGGCAAACAATACAAGTTACAACAGCACAAAATGTTCAGATTGATTTCAATCTAGCATCTATTGGAGATCGTCTACTTGCCGGTCTTCTCGATCTAGTATTCATGTTTGTGGCCGCGCTACTTGCTGTTTTTTTGATGGGTATTTTATCGAAAATGATTGGATCAACCGTAGCAGGGTTCATTGTATTTCTACCTGTAATTTTCTATTCGCTCATCAGTGAGCTTATCACGGGCGGTCAGACTGTAGGTAAGCGTATTATGGAAATCAAAACAGTCAAACTAGACGGTACAGAACTGACACTTGGTACTCATTTCATGAGATGGATGTTCAGATTATTGGATATATGGATCATAGGGATACCTGGCATTATAGCTATTATCACCATAGCACTCAGCGACAAAGCACAACGACTAGGCGATCTAGTAGCCAACACGACTGTGATCTCTCTTAAAGTCAGATCTAGCATACGCAAGACATCTTACGTCAAAGTAAATAAAGACTACGAAGCTACATACCCATCCGTATCGCAACTTATCCCTAGTGAGATAGAGACGATCAAGGAAGTACTCAGGCTCCAAGGAGACAGTAGCTTCTCTGTATTGAGAGAGCTCAGCGAAAAAATAGAAAGCCTCTTAAATATCGAAAAAACAGAACCTGCTCGCCAGTTTCTTATCCGGGTAGTAAAAGACTTTAACTACTACGAAAGTGTACGAGCTGCAGAGGCATTGGATGGGTTTGGGGATCAAGGTTAACTGTCCTGTTCCAGATCAATACCATTTAAAACACATAATCAAACTGATAATAAGTAGACAGCAACTCCTTATAGATTGCATTCTGCGACAGCAATTTTTCATTACCCACTATGATGATTTGCTCTTTGGCTCTAGTGAGAGCAACATTGAGTTTACGATCTACACCATCACTTGATAGCTGACTCATTCTACGTATTTGTCTGGCTACATTGGTACATAGTGATATGATGATGATGTCTCTTGCACTACCTTGATACCGCTCCACAGTATCGATCGATACATGCTCATTATACAATTCATCGGTCTCTAGTTGCTTTAGTATTTGTGCTATTTGCGCTTTATAGGGAGTGATGACGCCGATCGATGGTGTAGGCTCTTGATGTTCATAGTTGCCCTGTAGCGTATCGATGAGCTTCGATACGAGTAGTGCTTCGTATAGGTTGGTTTTGATATCAAA
>CALDEO010000111.1 GCA_937942465.1 uncultured Saprospiraceae bacterium | reverse complement strand
TATGGCTCACTCCTAGCGTCATGAAATTAATGCGTTCAATCAATATCGACAGCTACCCTATCGATCAAAGTTATACGACAACAGGATTATTACTTGGTGCAGAGTTTAAGTTTTAGGCTTTAAGAAGTATCTAGTACTTAGTATTCAGTACTTAGACCTCGATAAACGTATGCTTAGGTGTTCTCTGTTAGTGAAGGGCTCCGGCCTGATACAGATGTATTACAAGGGCTCCTGCCCTGATAAATCGAAGCCATCCCAACTAGAAATCTCAGTACTAAGTACTAGATACTAAGTACTATGCCCTATCTTTACATGAAAGTAGAACAACATGAAGACTAAAAAAGATATTGTAGCTAACTGGCTACCGAGATACACAGGAGTACCTATCGAAGAATTAGGAAAGTATTTTATCCTTGTTAATTTTGGTAAGTACGTGAAGCAATTTGCAAAGCTGTATGGCGTAAAAGTGCAGGGTAAAGAATCAGCAATGCCTAATGCAACCTACGGAGATATCACGATTATCAACTTTGGTATGGGTAGTCCAAATGCAGCTACGATCATGGATCTATTGACTGCTAAAAAACCTAAGGCTGTTCTTTTTTTAGGGAAATGTGGAGGTCTTAAAAAGAAAAATAAGGTAGGTGATTTAATATTACCTATCGCTGCAATAAGAGGAGAAGGTACATCAGATGATTACTTCCCACCAGAGGTACCAGCCTTGCCT
This sequence comes from uncultured Saprospiraceae bacterium, assembly GCA_937942465.1. Lineage (GTDB taxonomy): Bacteria > Bacteroidota > Bacteroidia > Chitinophagales > Saprospiraceae > JAHDGW01. The sequence goes on along the minus strand of CALDEO010000111.1, from coordinate 2,022 downwards.
GCATTTGCAATGCAGAAAGCTATATCTACCACGATCAGAGATAAAGGACGTGACTACTGGACAGGTACTGTATATACGACCAATCGTCGTGTATGGGAGCATGATGACTTCTTTAAAGAATACCTCAGAAGTATCCGTGCCATGGCGATAGACATGGAGACCGCAAGTATATTCTCTATAGGATTTAAAAATAAAATACCTACCGGAGCATTATTACTTGTATCAGATATGCCGATGGACCCTGAAGGTGTAAAAACAATTGCAAGTGACAAAAATGTAACGAAACACTTTACAGAAGATCACCTACGTATCGGTATCGAGTCACTACAACAGTTGATCAACAACGGAAATACAGTGAAGCATTTGAGATTTTCTTAAAAAAGTCTCATCATGTTTGTACCTAAAATCTATAAAGCCAAGAGTGTAGACGATATAAAAGTATTTGTCAAAAAAAACTCTTTTGCGAGTCTTGTAGGACAACTCGATGGTCGACCTATTGCAACACATACACCACTATTTCTAACTAAAATTGAAGGTAAAGACTATCTCGTGGGTCATATTGCTCGAGCCAATGAACAACGTAAGTGTTTTGATGGTGAGCAGAAGTTGCTGGCGATTTTTCAAAACCAGCATTCATATATTTCATCGTCTTGGTACAAGGAAACATCCACAGTACCTACATGGAATTATATCGCTGTACACATCACTGGCGCTGCCGTACCGATGACCGACCAAGAGACTAGGACGCTTATGCATGACATGGTGACAAGCTATGAAGGTGGTCAGCAAAATCCTTTTAAAATAGATGATCTACCAGAGGAGCAATACAAGCGACTACTCCGAGGTATCGTTGCATTCAAGATGGAGATAGACACTATTGAAGCAGCTTACAAACTGAGCCAAGATAAATCTAGCGTTGATCATAAAAACATCATAGCTGAGCTCCGTAAAATCGATGATCCACTATCACATCAGATCGCCGATGAGATGGATACAACAAATGAATAAATATGAAAAAACTCATAATCCTACTCATCTGTGTGATCGTATCCAATCTAGATCTCGGTGCTCAGCAAGATACGTACAAGGTATCGGTACTGACCTGCGATCGTGGCAATGATCTCTATACTACATTTGGACATAGTGCCTTGCGATTGCTCAACAATGAGACTGGTAGAGACTTAGTATTTAACTACGGTACTTTTGATTTTAGGACTGACAACTTCTATCCAAAATTTATGAGAGGTCAGTTGCCATACTATCTCAGTGTTGCTCCAACCGACCGATTTTTAGAAGTATACACTAGAGAGGAGCGGACTATTATCGAGCAAGTTATAGATCTAGATAGTACGGAAGTATCCAATTTGCTCGGCTTCTTAGAGACCAATACATTGCCAGAGAATAGGGAATATGCCTATGATTTTTTCTTCGATAATTGCTCTACTAGATTGCTTGACATGTTGAATACATTGAGCGATGAGCCGATCGACTATGGTCCACCAAAAGCAAAACATCTCACCTACCGAAACTTACTCGATGAGCACCTCGTATATATGCCGTGGTCAGACTTTGGTATCGACCTAGTAATAGGAGGCATTGCCGATCAAGAAGCATCTGTGCCTGCGCAGATGTATATCCCTAGCTACCTTTTTTATTATTTGGCTCAAGCCAATACTACTGGCAAACCATTAGTCAAAAGCACGAATACTTTATTGGATTTTAAGAAGGAAGCTGACTTACGTAATACCTACTTCTTTATGACTCCGACGTTATGTGCTTGGATCATTCTGATTGTAGGTGCTCTATTATTTTTTCTTTCCCTTTACGGGAATAAACCCTTAGGATTCAAGATATTCTCAATATCTATGTCTGTGATTGCAGGTATCATCGGTGTTGTGATAGTGTTCCTATGGTTCTTTACCAATCATGGGGCGACTGGTCAAAACTGGAATCTACTATGGCTCAGTCCACTATATTTTTTATTGATACCATCTATTATCAAGAGATCAGATACTTCTTTTT
>CALDEO010000110.1 GCA_937942465.1 uncultured Saprospiraceae bacterium | reverse complement strand
TACGAAGCATACCGAGAAGGTGCAGCTGGAGCTAATGGAGGTAAAGTCGGTGGTGGCTGCGGCTGCAATTAATCATAAAGACAAAGAAACTAATCATGATCAAATCAAAAATAATTGCATTCACACTTTTTCTATTTATCTCTACATTAGGCATAAGCCAAGAAGGATATCAGATGAAGCCCAATGAAGAGTATACAGAAATAGATTTCTTGAGTAGCTACTACGACCAAGATGGTGATAATGGTGCAGTGACCGGTGGTATCGGTACCGAAAAACTGACCGATGTTGCCAATATCATTGTTATCAATATGCCGCTAGACTCTACTAACTCCATCAACATATCTGCTGGTCTAGATATATACTCATCAGCATCGACAGATAATATTGATAGTAATCCATCCTCTGCCTCATCCATGGATGCAAGAGCATATGCTAATGTTGGTTATAGCAAAAAAATCCTGTCATCAGGACTTACTATAGGCGCTAGAGTTGGATTCTCTGCGGAGTATGACTATAAATCAATCAATGGTGGTATTAATCTCGCCAAGGAGTTTAACAATGGTAATACGGAGCTCTCTTTTAGTGGTCAAGCGTTCATTGATAATTGGGAGACATTCTTCCCTGAGGAGCTAAGATCAACAGTATCTGTACCGACCACTTCAAGAAAATCTTACAATGGGCAAGTGACCTGGTCACAAGTCATCAACACAAGAATGCAAGTATCATTTTCACTAGAGGCGATCTATATGGACGGGCTGTTATCCACACCGTTTCATAGAGTATATTTTGCAGATCAGGCACTCCCTGATATCGAGCGACTGCCCTCATCTAGGTTAAAAATACCACTCGCAGTACGGTTTAATTACAAACCAACAGACAAAATAGTATTGAGATCATACTATCGATTCTACACAGATGACTTTGGTATTACTGGGCATACCGCTAGCCTTGAGGTACCGATTCACATTAGTGATAGCTGGTCTATTGCTCCGTTTTATAGATTTCATATGCAATCAGGAGCAGACTATTTTCTTCCATTTGGAGAACATCGCTCGACAGATGAGTTCTACACGAGCGATTATGACTTATCAGAGTTGTCTAGTCACAAGTATGGTTTAGGAGTATCCTATGCCCCACTCTATGGACTTGCAAGATTGAAGATGCCATTTTCAAAAAACATACTTTTAATGAAAGAATCATCACTACGAGTATCAAGGTATACCAGAGACACTGGACTTACAGGATTTGCAGTTGCACTAGGCCTATCCTTTAGAATATAAATAAAACAGTGAGGTTGATCGCTCAACCTCACTGCTTTATCTTCACTTTAAGCCTTAACTATTTTAGATCAAACCAAGGTGTATGATCCTACCACCTGTATGATTGACTGGGCTTACACTCTTTCCTATTACGATACCATCTTGAGGTACATAATATTCTTCTTTTACATTACCGAATACATCACGCATCGTAGCTAGATGATCGCCTTTTTTGAGTCGTGCCATCAGATCTACATGCACTGTCAACAATCCTCCTGTGCTCGTATATATCCAATAAGACTGTTTACATAATACCGTCTCTTTCTCAGGCGGCTCTATTGGGTCTGTGATCATTCCTAGATGAGCTAGTACATTATCAACACCTGCAATACCACTACGTATTAGTTTTTTCTGATAAATGTTTGGATTCCCAACCTCTAGCGTGATCGCTGGGATACCCAACTCTGCTACAGCACCACGCAATGTACCGTCCGATGGAGGGTTATTGACAATGATTTGAGCATTTTGGAGTTCTGCCAATATTTTAGTTTTCGGATTACTCATATCTGCTCTGACGTAGTAAGTATTCACTCTACCGAAGCTTGCAGTATGTAGATCTAATAAGTAATCAAATTTATTTATAATCCGATCCAAGACTCGATATCCGTATACCTGACTTGCATTGCCATCGATCTTACCAGGCATAATATGATTGAGGTCTACTCCATCGATATACCGTCTCTCACTCATATTGAATGATGGTATATTGACTACAGGGATTGCAACTATTGATCCCTTGAGTTGCGCTGTATCTATCGATGAAAACAATCGTTGGATCACAGGTATCCCGTTGAGTTCATTGCCGTGTACCGCAGCAGTAAGTCCCAAAACTGGTCCATCCTCAGCGCCTCTAGCAACCATAACAGGCACCCTAATCGCATTGCCTAGTCCATCCGAAATAATCTTCAACCAGAAATATTTCTTAGAATTTTTAGGTGTATCATTTATATCAAAAACCTCGATATTCGTAGTCTCTATCACTGTGTTATGTTTTTACAATAAGAAATAAATTCGTCGGCAAATATGCCGCTCAGTTGCATCCCATCCCTCTTTTCTGCTGGCGCAATACCGCCTATACTCAATGTATTGACCTCTGAGATAACTCGATCTCCGTTGTCATCCTCTAGTGTATCTAGTCCGTAATAAAATATCCCTTCATTCAAGAGTATTGGATTGAGATATTTTACCATTTCTATCTCTCTAGCAGTTGGCTCCGTAGGTACATCAGTCCCACCTTGCGCTACATTGCACAGCCACTGCCCTGGACCAGGCATCCGTAGAGATGAGGTTAGTATGCGGCCATTGACCACGACAATACGCTTATCTCCATTTTGGACATTCTTTAAAAACTTCATTGCTAAGTATGGCATCTGCTTTTGCTTATAATAAGCTGCAAATTCTGCCATACTCATATCCATATCATCGAGCTGTACCCTAGCATTCTGTATTTTGATAATTCCCTTACCTCCATACTCTTCTAGTGGCTTCAAGACACAATCATACTTATCGACGAACGCTTGTATCTGAGCAAAATCTTCACATAACGCCATCGGTACTACATACTTATCTAGCTTGGTCAAGAATGATTTATTGCTCGTATTCTCTATACCTGAAGGTCTATTGATAATCCGATTTTCATCGAAGTTGTTTTTAAGAAATGAGAAAAAACCATCACCTATAGGACGAGGCAATCTTAAGAAGATTATATCATACTGATCTAGTGATGTGGACACTGCACTATCAAATGCTATTTGAGCCGACTCATAACTAAAATTACTGTCAACTCTGACAGCATATATATCTGTAGATTGGTTGCTATAAAAGCCTATATTTCGATCATCAGATCTACTAGCTACAAATACTATAACATTCGCTTTATGCTTAGCGATCTCTTGCACAATCCGATATACTGAGTTGTTGACCGTATGTCCTTTATGGTCTGTGAGTACTAGTATGTTCATCCTTGTAGGAGTATTTCTTTGATCAATCCATCATCATCGTTGAGGGATTTGAATAGTTTCTTTCTGAATTTTCCGCTACTATTCATGAGGTTAACCGCCATATTATCGATAGCAATCATAGATAAAACCGTCTGTATGTAGCCTTCGATTAAGTCATCCAATCCAATACCTATTTTATTAAAATCTCTACGATCCATCAACATCAATCTATTGGTATCGCTACCCCATGAAGCTTC
>CALDEO010000109.1 GCA_937942465.1 uncultured Saprospiraceae bacterium | reverse complement strand
GATATGCTCATCTACTATATTTTCTTCTCTGCTAGTTGCATCATCAAACGTTATGTTTTCATCAGTAATCAACATTAAATGCTGAATCATGATTCTTGAAGCTTCCTTTACCGCATCTTCAGGATGGATAGTACCATCTGTCTTAAGATCAATAGTTAACTTTTCATAATCGGTTCTTTGACCCACTCTTGTATTCTCAACTTTATAAGATACTCTCTTTATAGGAGTATAGATTGCATCTACTGGTATTACACCAATAGCGGCATCTTTAGGTAAGTTTTCATCCGCTGGCACGTAACCTCTACCTTTAGTAACGGTTAACTCTATCTCAAGCGTTACAGATGAATCCATATTACAAATCACTAAATCAGGATTCATAACCTTAAAAACATTCGTACTTGCTTCAATATCACCAGCTAAAAACTGATCCTTTCCACTTATAGTAAGATATACCTTTTCCTCTATTGATTCTTCATCAACGATTAATGGCTTCAATCTAACCTGCTTAAAGTTCAAAATAATATCAACTACATCCTCTACCACTCCTTTGAAAGTAGCAAACTCGTGATCTACACCAGCAATTCTTACAGCACTAACTGCAAAACCCTCTAGAGAAGAAAGTAGAATTCTTCTTAGTGTATTACCTATAGTCTGACCGAAACCAGGCTCTAATGGTCTGAACTCAAAAGTACCTTCAAAGTCGGTTGCCTTTTGAAGTATAATTTTCTCTGGCTTCTGGAAATTAAGAATGCTCATTAGCTGATTACTTTTATTAAAAATATTGTAACGAAAACAATGATTAGATTACTTAGAATATAATTCTACAATCAACTGCTCATTAATGTTTTCTGGAATATTTGTTCTATCTGGTAACTCAAGGTATTTTCCTTCCATTTTGTCAGGATTCCATTCCAACCAAGGGAACTTACTTGAATCATGCTTCTTACCTACAGCATTCACTATTACATCATTCGATTTTGATCTACCTCTAACTGAGATAATATCACCAGGCTTTAACTGACAAGAAGGAATGTTAGTAACAACACCATTCACCAAAACATGTTTGTGTGACACTAGTTGTCTTGCACCTCTTCTTGTAGATGAAATACCTAAACGAAATACTGTATTATCAAGTCTTGATTCTAACAATTGTAGAAGAACTTGACCAGTAACACCACTTTTACTAGAGGCTCTTTCAAAAAGGTTACGGAACTGTCTTTCTAAAACACCATAAGTGTATTTAGCTTTTTGTTTCTCACGTAACTGATTTGCGTAATCAGAAGATTGCTTTCTTCTTCTACCATTTCCGTGTTGACCAGGAGGATATTTTCTTTTTTCAAAAGCTCTATCTGGTCCGAAGATTGCTTCTCCGAATGCACGTGCCTTTTTAGTCTTGGGTCCTGTATATCTTGCCATTTCAGCTTACAATTTATTCTTATTAATTATACTCTTCTCTTCTTAGGTGGTCTACAACCATTATGAGGTATAGGAGTAACATCTCTTATTCTTGATACTTTTATACCGGCTCCATCAATAGATCTTATGGCAGATTCTCTACCAGATCCTGGACCCTTAACATAAACCTCAACAGATCTTAAACCTGCATCATAAGCAACTTGACTTGCGTCAGCAGCAGCTATTTGTGCAGCATAGGGAGTATTCTTTTTAGAACCTCTGAAACCAGCTTTACCAGCTGATGCCCATGAAATTACTTGACCTTGTTTATTACAAAGACTAATAATTATGTTATTGAAGGAAGCTTGTATATATGCTAAACCTTCCGGCTCAACTACAACTTTTCTTTTCTTACTACTTTTTACTTTAGCCATAGGACTTAATTATTTAGTTGCTTTCTTTTTATTCGCTACAGTTTTCTTACGACCTTTACGCGTTCTTGCGTTAGTCTTGGTTTTTTGACCTCTTACGGGTAAACCTTTCCTGTGTCTCAAACCTCTATAACAACCAATGTCCATAAGACGTTTGATATTCATTTGAATTTCACTTCGTAATTCACCTTCTACTGTATGATCTGACTGAACAATACTAGAGATTAATTTAATATTCTCATCAGTCCAATCCTGAACTTTTGTAGAATGATCAACACTAGCTTGATTTAAAATCAGCTCTGCTTTTGAAGGTCCTACACCGTAAATGTAGGTAAGGCTTATAATACCTCTCTTGTTCCTAGGTAAATCGACACCTGCTATTCTTGCCATAATGACTTAAATTTTAATTATCCTTGTCTTTGCTTAAACCTAGGATTCTTTTTATTAATTACGTACAACTTTCCTTTTCTTCTGACGATCTTACAATCGGCAGATCTTTTCTTAATAGAAGCTCTTACTTTCATGATTCAAGTTATTTGTATCTATAAGTTATTCTACCTCGGCTTAAATCATAAGGAGACATTTCAACTGCAACCTTATCACCTGGTAAAATTCTTATATAATGCATTCTCATTTTTCCCGATATCGTGGCTATAATAACATGATCGTTCTCTAATCGCACACGAAACATTGCATTAGACAACGCCTCATCAATTATTCCATCCTGCTTTATTAGATCTTGTTTTGCCATAATTTATTTTCGGAGTGCAAATATCTACTTTTTTGGTGATATTCCCACAAGTTCTGCGTTATTTTTAATTGCCTCCTCGATTATTGAGTGATCAGATAAGATATCTGCACTATCTAAACCTATAGCAACACTGTGTTCATAATGAGCTGAAGGCGAACCATCCTTAGTTTTTATTGTCCAACCATCGGATGAATGTCGTACTTCTTTAACACCCAAATTAATCATAGGCTCAATGGCAATTACCATACCTTTTTTAAGAAGTACACCTTTGCCTCTTCGACCATAATTTGGTACCTCAGGAGCCTCATGCAAATTTTGACCTATACCATGACCTACTAATTCACGTACAACACCATAACCATGTACTTTCTCTGTAAATTGCTGAACGGCAAAACCGATATCACCAATTCTCTTTCCAACTACAGACATCTCTATAGCCTTAGCCAAACTAACCTTTGTTACCTCAAGTAACTTAATTACTTCGTTCTTGACTTCAGGGAAAGCAAATGTATAAGCAGCATCACCATAATACCCATTATTTAAAACACCACAATCAATACTAACTATATCGTCAGAATTGAAAGGTATATTAGAAGGTATACCATGCACTACTTGATCATTGACTGAGATACAAAGAGTTGAAGGAAAACCTCCATAACCCTTAAAACCTGGAACAGCACCATGATCTCTAATTAGCTCTTCTGCTAATTTATCTATTTTATCACCTGTGATTCCTACTTTTAATAAAGAACCTGCGAGTGCTAATGTCTTACTTACTAACAGACAATTTTGACGAATTAACTCAATCTCCTCATCTGTTTTGAAAAAAATAGGCTTTTTCATATTACATTCCAGCCCCTATCGGCTGCATTCCACTTTTACCTTTTAAACGACCTGATTTAACAAGACCATCATACTTTCTCATCAGTAAGTAACTTTCAATTTGTTGAAGTGTATCTAAAACAACACCTACTAAAATCAATAGTGACGTACCGCCAAAGAATAAAGCAAAACCATCATTCACACCAAAAATTGCAACAATAGCAGGGAAAATACTAATTATACCTAAAAATATACTACCTGGTAAAGTAACACGTGTTGTGAGTGTATCTATGAAATCTTGCGTTTGCTTACCTGGCTTCACGCCTGGTATAAACGCATTTTGTCTTTTTAAATATTCAGCATATTGCTGTGGATTAACTAATAACGCTGTGTAAACATAAGTAAACACTACTATCAGTAAAAAGAATATAATGTTGTAAGGTAAACTTTTCCAATTGTTTAGATCCATAAGCAATGAGCTTGTAGATCCTGATTCACTTGCCCACTGAGCAATTGTTATTGGTAAAAACATAATCGCTTGAGCAAAAATAATTGGCATTACACCAGCTGCATTTACTTTTAACGGTATGTAATCCCTAGCACCAGCAGCAGGAACAGACGCAGCGCCTCTACCCACCATTCTCTTAGCAAATTGCAATGGTATTCTTCTAACACCTTGTACTATGAGCACAGTAGCAACAATAACTAAAAAGAATACTATCAACTCAAGTACCAGAACAAACAAACCAGATTGACTGAATTGTGTCTGTACCTCAGCAACAAATACTCTCGGCAATGATGCTATAATACCGATCATAATCAATAGAGAAATACCATTTCCAATACCTTTATCAGTAATTTTCTCTCCAATCCACATTGCAAACATAGTACCTGTTGCAAGAATAATAATATTACTTAACCAGAAAACTGTTTCGTTTACTGACGGATCCATTGCACCTGGCGTAGTCGCAATCATAGTTAAATAACCTCCACCTTGCACAATGGTAATAAGTACAGTTAAAAATCTAGTTATTTGACTTATTTTCTTTCTTCCACTCTCCCCTTCTTTCTGCTGTAATCTTTGGAAATAAGGAACTGCAAAGCCTAATAACTGTATTATAATAGATGCCGTAATATATGGCATAATACCCAACGCAAAAATAGAGGCCTGATTAAAAGCACCTCCAGTAAATGTGTTAATAAGACCCAAAATATCATTCGCTCCTCTCTCTCCTGCAGCTGCCTGTAAGGCACCTGAATTTACACCTGGAAGAACTACGAAAGAGCCAAATCTAAATACAGCTAGCAAAGCTAGCGTAAACAAAATACGTTGACGCAATTCCGTTATTTTCCAAATATTCTTAAGAGTCTCAATAAATTTATTCATAACAAATTAAGCTATAGTTACAGAGCCTCCAGCGGCTTCAATCTTCTCTTTACCAGTTGCAGACGCTGCATTAACAGTAATATTCACTTTAGAAGTAATATCACCTGTACCTAGTAATTTAACAACATCAGTTCTACGGAGAACACCGTGAGCTAATAATACTTCCCTTGTAATTTCGGTAATTCCATGCTTATCAGAAAAAGCCTGTAACTGACCTGCATTGAGGCTTACATACTCTACTCTGTTAGGATTGCTGAAACCTCTTTTAGGAAGTCTTTGTTGTAAAGGCATTTGACCACCTTCAAAATTCTTTTTCTTACTCCAACCTGAACGAGACTTTTGTCCTTTATGACCTCTGGTAGACGTACCACCATGACCTGAACCTTCACCTCTAGCGATTCTCTTTCCAGATTTCGTTGATCCTTTAGCCGGTTTTAAAGTATGTAATTCCATATTCTTAGTTGTTTAAGCTTCTTCTATTTTAAGTAAATGAGAAACCTTATTAATCATACCTTGTACCTGCGGAGTCGCCTCTTTAACTACAGTCTGATTCATTTTTCTCAATCCAAGGGCAATTATAGTATCCTTCTGACGCTTTGGTCTATCAATAATACTTTTTACCTGTGTTATTTTCAGCTTTTTCATATTCTATCCTTCAAAAACTTTATCTAATTCAATACCTCTTTGCTCAGCAACCTGATAAGGTGATCTCATCTTGTTTAAAGCATCGATAGTTGCCTTAATAACATTATGAGGATTAGAAGAACCTTGAGATTTAGCAAGTACATTTTGTACACCACCTATCTCTAAAACAGCTCTCATTGCACCACCTGCAATTACACCCGTACCCTCAGAAGCAGGCTTCAACAATACCTTACCGGCACCATATTTACCTTTTTGCTCATGTGGTATAGTACCTTTATATAACGGAAATTTTACAAGGTTCTTTTTAGCATCATCAACCGCCTTAGCTATTGACTCAGATACGTCTCTAGCTTTACCTAGACCGTGACCTACAGTTCCGTTATTATCACCAACTACAACCAATGCACTAAAACTAAATGTTCTACCACCTTTAGTTACCTTGGCAACTCTATTTAAACTCACTAACTTCTCTTTTAATTCAGAGTCAGCTGGTTTTATTCTTTGTGATCTATTATCTGCCATTTCGATACTATTTTAAAATTTAAGACCTGCTTTTCTTGCACCATCAGCTAAAGCCTTAACTCTACCATGGTATGGATATCCATTTCTATCGAAAACGACCTTTTCTATATTCTTTCCTTTAGCTTTAGTAGCAAGTAACTCACCTACTCTCGCAGCTACATCACTTTTATTTCCAGCTGTATCAACCTCTTTAGAAGAAGCACTTATTAAAGTATAACCAACAGCATCATCAACTAACTGACAATATATTTGTTTGTTACTTCTAAAAACTGATAACCTAGGAGAACCACTCGTACCGTTAATGTACTTACGGATACGCATTTTTGAGCGATTCTTTTTCTTAGTTTTACTTAACATTTCGTTAGCTTTATAACTTACTTAGCTGCTGTCTTACCAGCTTTTCTTCTAATAATTTCTCCTTTAAACCTAATACCTTTCCCTTTATAAGGTTCCGGTTTTCTGTAGGCTCTTATCTTAGCAGCAACTTGTCCGATTAACTGTTTGTCAATACCTTCCAACTCTATTGTTGGAGGAGAACCCTTCTCCATTTTAGTCACCAACTTGATTTCATCCGGTATGTAAAAGTAAATAGGGTGTGAATAACCTAAACTTAATTCTAACAAGTTTCCTGTATTCGCACATCTATAACCAACACCAATCAATTCTAAAGTCTTTGTGTACCCATCTGTTACACCTACAACCATATTCTGGATCAATGATCTATATAAACCATGAACTGCCTTATGTCTCTTTTGATCGGTTGGTCTTACAACATTCAACTCACCTTCAGACATATCTACTGATAAATCTCCATCTATCTGCTCTGCTAATTCACCTTTAGGTCCCTTAACTTTAACAAGATTACCCTTAGACACATCTACAGATACACCTGCTGGGATTTCAATTGGAGCTTTTCCTATTCTTGACATCTTAAAAATATTTAATACGCGTTAATAAACGTAGCATACAACTTCACCACCTACATTCTGCTTCTTAGCCTGCTTACCAGTCATTACACCACTTGATGTACTTATGATAGCTATTCCTAAACCATTAATAATTCTAGGAATACTTGTAGAATCAGAATATTTTCTTAAACCAGGTCGGCTAATCCTTCCTAACTTACGAATTACTGGTGTCTTAGTTACAGCATCGTATTTTAATGCAATTTTGATAACTCCTTGCTTTCCAGCATCATCATCAAACTTATATTTTAGAATATAACCGTTATCATACAATAACTCAGTTATTCTTTTTTTCATTTTTGAAGCAGGAATCTCAACTATTCGATGCGTAGCTAACTGCGCATTACGAATTCTTGTCAAATAATCTGCTATTGGATCTGTTAGTGCCATGTCTCTTAAATTATATCTACTACCAACTTGCTTTTGTAATACCAGGAATCTTTCCTGCAAGAGCCATTTGTCTGAATGTTACTCTGTTAATACCGAACTTTCTCATGTAACCTTTAGGTCTTCCAGTAAGTTGACATCTATTGTGAAGTCTTACAGAAGAACTATTTTTAGGTAACTTATCTAAAGCTTCCCAATCACCATCTGCTTTGAGTTTAGCACGTAAATCAGCGTATTTCTTCACCAATCTTTCTCTTTTTGCTTCTCTTGCTATAATTGCTTTTCTAGCCATTATGATAAGTTTCTTTGGTTTTTAAATGGAAGTCCTAAAGCCTTTAATAAAGCTAAAGCCTCAGCATCAGTGTTAGCTGTAGTCACGAAAGTAATATCCATACCCGTGATTTTACTAACTTTATCGATATTAATTTCAGGAAAAATAATTTGTTCAGTGATTCCTACAGAATAATTACCTCTACCGTCAAAACTTTTATCGTTAATACCTCTAAAATCTCTTACACGTGGTAGCGAAACGCTAACAAAACGATCAAGAAACTCATACATCTTATGATGTCTTAATGTTACTCTTGCACCAATAACCATTTCTTCTCTTAACTTAAAGTTAGAGATAGACTTTCTAGCTTTTGTTGGTACCGCTTTTTGACCTGCGATTATTGTCATCTCATCGATAGCATTATCTACCAATTTTTTATCTTGAGTAGCACCACCTAGTCCCTGATTCAAACAAATCTTTACTAGTCTAGGCACTTGCATAATACTTCCATATGAAAACTGCTCCATTAATTCAGGAACAACTTTATCGAAGTACTTATCTCTCAGTCTCGGTGTATAACTCATTACTTAATAGTTTGACCTGATTTTTTAGAATATCTAACGATCTTACCGTCTTCTACTCTTCTTCCTACTCTTGTTGCTTCACCTGATTTAGGATCTACTAACTTAAGGTTAGAAATATCAATTGTTTTATTAATCTCATTTATTCCTCCAGGATTATCGTTTGTAGGCTTCGTATGCTTTTTAGCAGGGTTAACACCTTCTACAATAACTCTATTTTTCTTTGGGAACACTTCTAGAACTGTTCCTTCTACACCTTTCGAAGCACCAGTGATAACAACCACTTTGTCCCCCTTCTTTATTTTCAACTTCGGTGTAAATCTTGTTTTTGACATAATAATCAAGTTTCAATAAAATATTAAAGTACTTCAGGTGCCAAAGACACAATCCGCATGTAATCTCGCTCACGTAACTCTCTAGCTACAGGACCAAAAATCCTTGTTCCTCTTGGTTCATCCGATGCACTCAATAATACTACCGCATTATCATCAAATCGAATGTAAGAACCGTCTTTACGTCTAATTTCTTTCTTAGTTCGTACAATTACTGCTTTTGACACAGTACCTTTTTTAATCCCACCTGGAGATGTATGCTTGACAGTTACAACGATTGTGTCGCCTACTGATGCATATCTACGCTTAGAACCACCAAGTACTTTAATACATAATACCTCCTTGGCACCACTATTATCAGCTACTCTTAGTCTTGATTCCTGCTGTATCATAATTATATCTTATTTAAACGTAAATGTATTACTTAGCTCTTTCTATAACTTCTACTAATCTCCATCTCTTTCTCTTTGAGAGTGGACGAGACTCAACGATACGAACAGTATCACCTTCGTTACAGTTATTTGTTTCATCATGAGCGGAAAACTTCTTTGTCTTCTTCACGAATTTACCATAAATAGGGTGTCTCAACTTTCTTTCTACAGAAACTGTGATAGTCTTATCCATCTTAGAACTAGTAACAATACCAATTCTGGATTTCTTCAAGTGTTGCGTACTTTCCATTACCTATTTATTTAATCTTCTACGTAATCTAATCTTTGATCTTTTTTGCAACTCAGTATCTGACATTGCAACAACTTCACGTCTTCGAACTTCCGTTCGTAATCGTGCTATATCTTTTCGCACATCTTTAAGAAGAAGAGGATTCTCTAAACCTTTTAAAGCGTGGTCAAATTTAAGTTTTTTAAACTGAACTACCGTTTCTTGTAATTCACTCGACAGATCAGTGTCTGAAAACTCTTGGAGTTCTAAAAATTTCTTTGATGCCATGATTGTGCGATATTCTATTCTACGTAATCTCTTCTTACAACTGTCTTTGTCATTACTGGTAACTTCTGAGCCGCTAATCTTAGTGCCTCTTTAGCTACTTCGAAAGGAACACCGTCCATCTCGAACATAATTCTACCAGGCTTTACATTAGCAACCCAATGATCAAGGGCACCTTTACCCTTTCCCATTCTTACCTCTGCTGGCTTAGAAGTAATAGGCTTGTCTGGAAAGATTCTAATCCAAACTTTACCTTCTCTCTTCATGTACCTCGTCATAGCAATCCTCGCCGACTCAATCTGACGATTGGTTATACGACCAGCATCCATTGACTTTAAAGCAAAAGAGCCAAAGGAAATAGTACTTCCTCTATGCGCTAGACCTTTAATCCGGCCTTTCTGCTGCTTTCTGTATTTAGTTCTTTTCGGTTGTAACATCTTTAATACTATTTGGTATTTATGTCCTTTGCTCTAAAGTGCCACAAAGGTAAATAAATTTTCTCGTTCTCACTACTACCTTCTCCTCTTCTTTCCAGAACGTTTCTTATCTACACCAACATTTGGTGATAAATCTCTTTTACCTAATACTTCACCTTTACAGATCCATACTTTAACACCTAGTTTACCATAAACTGTCAATGCTTCGGTAAGTGCATAGTCTATATCAGCTCTGAAGGTATGTAATGGTGTTCTACCATCTTTAAACTCTTCAGATCTTGCCATCTCTGCACCATTCAATCGTCCACTCACTCGAATCTTGATACCTTCAGCACCAGCTCTCATAGTAGATTGAATAGACATTTTTATTGCTCTTCTAAAATTGATTCTAGCCTCTAGTTGTTTACAAATAGACTCACCAACTATAGCCGCATCTAATTCAGGCTTCCTTATTTCAATAATATTGATTTGAACATCCTGAGAAGTTAATTTTTTTAACTCTTCACGAATTCTATCAACCTCAGAACCTCCTTTACCAATAATAATACCTGGTCTTGAAGTATGAATAGTAACGGTTATTCTCTTGAGAGTTCTTTCGATAACTATTCTTGCAATTCCTCCTTTGTTTACTCTTGCATTAAGGTAAACACGGATTTTTTCATCCTCAACGACTTTTTTTGCAAAGTCTTTACCTCCGTACCAATTAGAATCCCATCCTCGGATGATTCCTAATCTATTACCTATTGGATTTGTCTTTTGACCCATGAATATCTGAGTTTAGATTTTAAGCTTCTGATGTTTCGCTAACAACTTCGTTGTCAGCATCAATTGTTACTCTATTTTCCACTACCAATGTTACATGGTTTTGGTGTTTTCTGATTCTATGTGCCCTACCGTGAGGTGCTGGTCTGAATCTTTTCAAGGAAGTACCTTGATCAACTAATAGAGTTTTTATAAAAAGGTCATGATCATCAGCACTTAGTGCCATATCATTCTTATTTTCCCAATTCGCTACAGCGGAAAGTAGTACCTTCTCTAACCATATAGAACC
The DNA here is from genome assembly GCA_937942465.1 of uncultured Saprospiraceae bacterium. Classification (GTDB taxonomy): domain Bacteria; phylum Bacteroidota; class Bacteroidia; order Chitinophagales; family Saprospiraceae; genus JAHDGW01. The sequence goes on along the minus strand of CALDEO010000109.1, from coordinate 11,046 downwards.
TTCTCTCTTAGAGAATTTCAATATTCCCAGCGCTTCGGTTATACCTTTTCCTCTTATAATCCCTGCTGTCATTCTCATTTTACGAGCTGACATTGGACAATTTTTGAGTTTTGCTACTGCTTCCATTACTTATCTATTTCCAGTTAAGATTACTACTTTCTATTACCACCATGACCTCTAAAAGTCCTGGTTGGAGAAAACTCTCCCAATTTATGACCTACCATGTTTTCAGTTACGAAAACAGGTACGAATGTTTTACCATTGTGTACAGCTATCGTTTTACCTACCATATCAGGTATAATCATACTGGCTCTTGACCAAGTTTTGATTACTGATTTTTTACCAGAAGCTTCAGTTTTCTGAAGTTTGCTAAGCAATTTGTGGTAAACGTATGGGCCTTTTTTTAAAGATCTTGCCATGATAAATTATCTTACTTTCTTGATTTAGTCTTTCTCTTAGTTATGATCAACTTACTAGATGCTTTTTTAACATTTCTAGTTTTTTGACCTTTAGCCATAATACCAGTTCTTGATCTTGGATGACCACCTGATGCACGACCTTCACCACCACCCATTGGGTGATCGACAGGGTTCATGGCAACACCTCTTACTCTAGGTCTCTTGCCTCTCCACCTCTTTCTACCTGCTTTACCTAAAACTTCTAGACCATGATCTGGGTTTGAAGTAGTACCCATAGTAGCTTTACAAGATACCAACACTCTTCTAACCTCACCTGATGGTAATTTTATAATAGCGTACTTCCCTTCTCTACTCATAAGTACTCCATAAGTACCTGCACTTCTCGCAAGAGCTGCACCTTTACCAGGAGTCATTTCAATGTTGTGAATAGAACTTCCTAAAGGAATCATATCTAGATATAGTGCATGACCAACGATTGGTTCTGCTGTTCTACCTGACATTACTACATCACCAACAATTAACTTATCTGGTGCAACAATGTACCTTTTTTCTTTATCAGTATACTCCAACAAGGCAATGAACGCTGTTCTATTTGGATCATACTCGATAGACACTACAGTAGCTGCAATACCCTCTTTACCTCTTTGAAAGTCGATAACTCTGTATCTTCTTTTATGTCCGCCACCACGGTTTCTAACAGTCATTTTACCTGAACTGTTTCTACCACCTGTACTGTGTAACTTCTTTAGTAACGACTTCTCTGGCTTTACTTTCGACAAGCTTGAATAGTCAATACCAACTCTTGTTCTGGTACCTGGGGTTACGGGTCTATATTTCTTTACTGGCATAACTTAATGCTTTAGCAGTGTATTCACAATTATCTTAAACGTCACCGAAGTAGTCAATCGACTCTCCTTCGTTGAGTGTTACAATAGCTTTCTTAAAAGTACTAATCCGACCTTTTCTAACACCAGTTCTAGTGTTTCTAGTCTTATTCTTACTTGGCATGACTAAGGTATTTACAGATGTAACATTTACACTATACATATCCTCTATTGCCTTTCCAATCTCTACCTTATTAGCCTTCTTATTCACTACAAACGTGTACTGAGATAAGCTTTCCGATAAAGTCTCACTCTTTTCAGAGATAATTGGTTTAATTAAAATATCCTTTGCCATGATTATATCATTTAGGCGCTAGCCAAAGTTTCTTTAATTTTTTCTATCGCACTTTCAGAAACAACTAATACATTACTATTAAGAATATTGTACGTTGTTAAATCCTTTGCTTCCATTACACCACATCTTTGGATGTTCTTTCCAGAAAGGTATACATTTTTATCATAATCAGCTGTCACAATAAGCGACTTTTGACTAACTAAATCCAAACCTGACAACAGGTTTACGAATTGTTTCGTTTTCGGAGCTTCGAATGTAAAATCCTCCATAATTCGGATTTTACCTTCAGCAGCTTTCTGACTTAAAGCAGATGCTGTCGCCAACCTTCTAACTTTTCTATTCAGTTTTACAGTATATTTTCTTGGTCTAGGACCAAAAACACGTCCACCACTTCTGAACAAAGGATTTTTGAGACTACCTGCTCTTGCAGTACCAGTACCCTTCTGCTTCTTAATCTTCCGAGTACTACCTTTAATCTCTCCTCTTTCCTTCGACTTATGAGTACCTTGTCTCTGGTGAGCTAAGTAACTCTTAACAGCCAAATACATAACATGCTCATTGGGCTCAATACCGAATACATCTTCTGGTAAACTAATAGATCTACCTGTACTCTTTCCTTCTGTATTTAAAATATCCAATTTCATGATTATCTTTTTTCTATGATTACCAATGAACCCTTGTGACCAGGAATGGCACCTTTGATGAGTATAACATTTTGCTCTGGCATCATTTTAATAACACTCAGGCCTTTTATTTTTACTCTATCTCCACCCATTCTACCGCCCATTCTCATACCTTTGAATACTTTCGCTGGATATGAAGCTGCACCGATAGAACCTGGAGCTCTTAATCTGTTATGCTGACCGTGAGTAGCATCACCAACACCTCTAAAGTTGTGTCTTTTTACAACACCTTGAAAACCTTTACCTTTAGAAGTACCAATTGCACTTACGATATCGCCTTCGTTGAAAATATCTGTCATACTAATCGCATCACCGATGTTCATTTCAACACTGCAGTCTTTAAACTCAACCAACTTCTTTACTGGATCAACTCCAGCTTTCTTGAAGTGACCCATCATTTGATTAGACGTGTTCTTTACTTTAGCCGGGTCGTAACCTAACTGAACAGCATCGTAACCATCTGTGTCTACAGTTTTAACCTGCGTCACAACATTTGGTGTAGCTTCTACTACAGTACAAGCAATACTACGACCAGCTTCATCGAAGATACTGGTCATACCTATCTTCTTTCCTATTAATCCGTTCATCACAGAATATTATTGGATCAAAACAATTAATTAAACTAGGCATCATGCCTAGGACAACAATTATCTAAAAATTATCTTATGTCAATTTGACTTGAATATCTACACCACTTGGAAGTTCTAACTTCGACAAGGCATCTACTGTCTTTTGAGTAGGTGTGAAGATTTCAATCAATCTCTTATGCGTACGCAACTGGAACTGCTCACGAGACTTTTTGTTTACATGCGGGGAACGTAGCACGGTAAACACTTCTTTCTCTGTGGGCAGCGGAATCGGACCCGATATAACGGCTCCACTATTTCTCACTGTTTTCACGATTTTCTCCGTCGACTTGTCAACTAAATTGTGGTCGTACGAACGAAGTTTAATCCTGATTTTCTGATTCATAACCCTACTGATTATTAATATATAATTTCAAAGCGGCTGCAAATGTAGTAAATTATATCTACACTTTCACCATTAATTCGATTTAATTTTACTCACCGTTGGCTTTCTCCATAATTTCTTTGGCAATACCCTTTGGTGCTGCTGCAAAGTGGCTAAATTCCATGGTGCTACTCGCTCTACCTGAGCTTACTGTTCTTAATGATGTAACATACCCAAACATTTCAGATAATGGCACATCAGCAGAGATACTTACCGCTCCACCTTTTTGCTCTTGACCTTTAGGTAGACCTCTTCTTCTGTTTAAGTCACCGATAATAGATCCTACATACTCATCAGGAGTTACAACCTCAAGCTTCATTATTGGTTCCAGTAATACTGGACCACACTTAGCTGATGCTGCTTTAAATCCTTCCTTAGCACATAACTCAAAGGCGATAGGCTTACTATCTACTGCGTGAGTCTGTCCGTCATAAATACGAACTTTCATACTATCTATGGAGTATCCTGCAAGAACACCGTTATCCATCATTGAATTAAATCCTTTGACGATTGACGGGAAAAATTCTTTTGGAATAGATCCACCAAAAATATCATTTTGGAACTGAAGTCTTACTTTACCATTTTTAAAATCATCAGATTCTAAAAAATCTTCATCTGCAGGTCCTACTTCAAATGACATCTGTGCGAATAATCCAGAACCCCCTGATTGCTTTTTCAATCTTTCAGTATGGTCTGTACTCTTCGTTAATGCTTCTTTATAACTTACTTGTGGAGCTCCTTGGTTACAATCAACCTTAAACTCTCTTCTTAATCTATCAATAATGATTTCCAAGTGAAGCTCTCCCATACCACTTATCACGGTCTGGTTAGTATCTTCATCAAATTTCACCTTAAAGGTTGGATCTTCTTCAGATAATTTGGCAAGAGCCATACCCAACTTATCTATGTCCTTCTGAGTTTTAGGCTCAATAGCTACACCGATAACTGGATCAGGGAAGACCATACTTTCTAATACAATCGGGTGATCTTCATCACAAATTGTATCTCCTGTTCTAAGATCCTTAAATCCTACACCTGCTGCAATATCTCCTGCTTCTACTCTTGGTATAGCATTCTGCTTATTTGAGTGCATTTGGTAAATCCTAGAAATTCTCTCCTTTTTACCTGATCTCGTGTTTAGTACATAAGATCCAGCATCAAGAGCACCAGAATATACTCTCATAAACGCTAAACGACCTACATAAGGATCGGTTGCGATTTTAAAAGCAAGAGCGGCAAACGGCTCATTTACATCTGGTCTTCTCACTACTTCCTCGTCAGTCTTTGGGTTAATACCCGTAACACCATCGATATCTACTGGAGAAGGCAAAAATGCACATACTGCATCTAATACTGCCTGAACTCCTTTATTTTTAAATGCAGAACCACACATCATTGGAACAAACTTGTTATCCAATACGGCGCCTCTTACAGCATTAATCATTTCTTGTTCTGTTATACTATCAGAGTCCTCAAAGAATTTCTCCATTAAGTTTTCGTCATATTCGGCAACTGCCTCTAATAACTTTTCTCTCCACTCTAGTACAACATCAGTAAGGTCCTCAGGAATTGGAATTTCCTCATAAGTCATACCCATATCACTATCGTTCCAAACGATTGCTTTATTGGTAATTAAATCAACAACACCTTTAAATGTTTCTTCAGCACCAATAGGCACTTGTAAAGGGATTGCATCAGAACCTAATTTCTCTTTAACATCTTTAACAACATTAAAGAAATCAGCACCAGATCTATCCATTTTGTTTACAAAACCGATTCTTGGTACATTATAGTTATCAGCTAGTCTCCAGTTAGTCTCAGATTGAGGCTCTACACCAGATACTGCACAGAATAAAAACACTAGACCGTCAAGAACTCTTAAAGATCTGTTTACTTCTACTGTAAAATCAACGTGTCCCGGAGTATCAATGATATTCATAGGGAAGTCCTGACCTTTCCAGTTCCAGTTTGTAGATGTTGCAGCAGAAGTAATAGTAATACCTCTTTCTTGCTCTTGCTCCATCCAGTCCATTGTAGCAGCACCATCATGTACTTCTCCAATTTTGTGACTTAAACCAGTATAGTATAATACTCTCTCAGTTGTTGTAGTTTTACCTGCATCAATGTGGGCAGCAATACCAATATTTCTTGTAAACTTTAAATCTCTAGACATAACTTGCCTTATTTAATTTATTCTGGATTGTTAATATTATTCGAAAGAGACTCTGACTTATCTACCGAAGTGAGCAAAAGCTCTGTTCGACTCAGCCATTCTGTGAGTATCTTCTTTCTTCTTAACTGCAGCGCCTTCATTCTTAGAAGCAGCAGTTAACTCAGCAGATAATTTCTCAGCCATTCCTTTACCACTTCTAGCTCTAGAATATTTGATAACCCACTTCATACATACTGACATTCTTCTTTCAGCACGTATTTCCATCGGAATCTGAAATGTAGCTCCACCAACTCTCTTGCTTCTTACTTCTACAGCAGGCATTACGTTAGCTAGTGCTTTCTTCCACACTTCATGAGGATCTTCATTAGTTCTCTCTTTGATCAAATCCATAGCGGCATAAAATACATCAAAAGCTGTACTTTTCTTACCGTCTAACATTAAGTTGTTCACAAATTGTGTTACAACTACGTCGTTGAATCTTGGATCAGGCTGAACGATCCTCTTTTTTGGTTTTCTTTTTCTCATCTTCTGTATTTAAAAAGAATTATTTTTTCGGTCTCTTAGTACCATATTTAGACCTTGACTGAAGTCTGTCTGCTACACCCGCGGTATCTAAAGCTCCACGGACAATAGTATATCGAACACCAGGTAAATCTTTCACTCTACCACCTCTTAGTAACACGATACTGTGCTCTTGTAAGTTGTGACCTTCTCCTGGTATGTAAGCGATTACTTCTATACCATTTGTTAATCTCACCTTAGCTACCTTTCTCAATGCTGAGTTAGGCTTCTTAGGAGTAGTAGTATATACTCTAGTACATACACCTCTTTTTTGAGGGCATGAATCCAGAGCTCTTGATTTACTCTTTTGGATTATCTTTTTTCTACCTTTATTTACTAATTGATTTATAGTAGGCATGTACGATATTTATAACTATTAAAAATCCTCTTTATAAAGCTCTAAATGCTGAGCCCTTTTCTAAAGAGAATGCAAAAGTAAGACTATTTTCCGACTTCGCAAGTATTGCTTTTTATAATATGTAATATATTTTGCAGTTATGCATTATTATTACTCTCATCCCTTCCCTCTTTTTCACTCTAAATGATCAGGCTCTATCTACTCTCTCTTGATCAAGATAATCTCCTTATCAATGACATTGGTCTTTAGCTCCATTATTATACTTGATAAATTATATATAAGTTTTACTATCTGTATATCAATGACAAATAGTCATTTACTCTATCATTCCGATACTCTTGAGCCTATATTGAGGCTATAGAATACTACATGATCGATGGTATCTAACACTTGGATTCTATGCATATTATCCTCAATAAAGAGTAATGTTTGATCTCTTAAAAGTTGCATTTTAGGCTCAGCAATCGGAGGGTAAAAAAAATTTAAATCTTTTATAATTAGTACTGGTTCTTCATTCATTTGCCCCAATAAGTCATCTAATGGAGTAGAATTGAAGATTGATTGTAGATTTTTAGTGACTCTTATTGGAGTTCTTGATAGTAGGCCTGACATCATCGGCAAGTCAGATTCAAGAGCTATTTGCATACTTACTGTCCCCCAGCCATTGTTGGCATCCATCGTATATTTAAACTCGCTCTCGGACCCTACACAAAAATATGGGATAGGTAGTATCGATTGATGCCCCTCTCCATACTCGTTACTCCATATACCGAGAGATGAGTCAGAAAACTTATTATTACGTTGAAAATCGATACTATGATACTGGTACAACTGACTTGCATCTACTACATACAACATCGCTACAATAGCGATAATCACGTAATAAAATCTATTAAATAAATCTCTGAATAGACTCGAACAAACATATCGAATAAACAGCAGGTGAAACAGGATCCAACTAAGCCAGATGAATCTATTGACACATCTAAAATTCATAAACGTATCACTAACCATGGTCAACAAACTGAATACATTGAATACATTGGTAAAACCAGATGTGTCTTCATGAGTCTTTATATTAGTCCCGAGAGATATAAAGAAACATACCAAGAGTATAATAAATAAAGCTTGAAATCGTACGTTTCCTTTTACTGCGTTTTTTATTCGGCGAAAGCCAAAAATCAATGATGCAATAACGATAAGCATAGCAAAAGGGAATACGCCACCAAAATATGAGTAGTCCTCTGCAGCCCATGGTACTGTACCACCTAACCCTTGAATAGACAATGCATCTATATTGGTGAACATGTCACTGATCTTAACTACATAATCGGCTATGCCATATCCATTGTGTCCTTTGGGCCGCTCCGATAACCAAGGATCCATAAGGTATAAAGCTGCTACAACGGCAATAACTGGGGTAATAACAGCAACCAACAGCTTGGCACCGTATGCAACTGATCTATACCGCAACACCTCAAGCAAGCAGAAATAGCCAAGGTATATGCTACAAAAGATCATGGCCATTGCAAACAGATATACGTGTACAAAGAATAAGGCGATAGCTGTAGTAACCAAATACAATACATTGAGCCAACTACGCCTATGATCGCCACTCTTATGGAATGCTGTAATATTAAGTGTAAAAAGAATAGGTAGAAGTATCGTAATCGGCAAGGCTAGATTGTAATGTCCCGAGAGCTTTAAGGTCATCGGAACCATGACTGGAATAACCAATGCAGTTAATACACTTAACCAAGGTATAATCCCCAATACCCGCGATAATCGATAGCATACAAAGTGTCCACAAAACAAAAGTCCTATGATAATCATATTGAAAAGGCCTATAACCTCTTGTGGTGTACTTGCCCAACTGCAGTATTTTATAAAAATTGCAATCAGGGGGGTATTATCCGTGTAGATGATAGACTCCCCATAGGGATAATTCATACCTGTGATAAAGAAGGCAGGGTCCGTGGTCGGTCCTAATACGTAGCTACAAAGGGTGAAATAATTTTTGAGGCCGTCATACTCATCATAGAACATGAAGTCCTCTGGTGCCAATAGTCGTACCCCATGTACCCAAGCAAAAATGCCTAATACTAAAAGAAACAAGGTTAATAATGGTATAAAACCCTTTGTCTTCATATTGTTATGGATCTATAAAGGAGTAGCGTTATTAATATGAGATTATGCCCTGTCTAGTATCATACTTTGATATCATCTCGCTGTGCAACCAACTTACAAATCGGAAACACTAGCAAACAAATAGTAATGATATAGCTCAACACATTGAGATAAATATACGGTACTGCAATGAAAGCATAAAAAACAACGAGGTAAATCTTAAGACTAGCTAAAGCAAAGTAGCTCTTATTGACAATCGTATGCTTGGACAACCAAAACAATATAGACACGAGGATCATAATACCGAAAGATGCCATAAGGTGGATTCGCCCATAGGCTATAACCTTATCCTCTACAGTGCCACTCCCCGACTCTAGCATCTGATAAGCAAATCCTGTACAACGATTGAGATGTACCGGAGCCTCTGTAGGAAGTTGCCACCCCTGAGGTTGCCACTCTAATATAATCGCATCTTTGTAATACTTCAACCCCTCGAAGAAAACACCCCAATCTTGTGACTCAAATGGAATAACGTAAAGTACTATAATACCAACTAAGACCAAAAGTCCAATCTTGAAGGGATATAAAAATCCATGCTCGTGCCATAGAAATAACAAATAAAAGGGCACCCAAAAAGCAAAAGAAAATCTTGATAAACTACATACCAATATGGCTATGCCTATAAACCACCATCTCTTAGAGAATATCGCTACAGCTAATAGTAAATATACAGCGACATTCATAAACTCGACAGTCATGCTCAGGTCTTGACTCCCGTCCTTAAGGTATCGTTGATTGAAAATATGAAACACTACCGTAGCAACAATAATTAAGGTCAATCGGTATCCTCGATGAACCCACAGCGCCAGTACTACTGCAGTACTAAATAAGTAAACTCCCCACGTCCATAATCTAAAATCTATATCCAACAACTGCGCAGGTATGTATGGAAGCCAACGCATCGGCAAATAGTTAGGATATACAATCCAACCAAAATCCATGATCTCGTAAGGGAAGTCCCCATTGAGAAATCTCGAAACATATAACTGCGTAGCAGGTATAATATCGCTATACTTAGAAGAGATCTCTCTAATATGTACTACCTTATAAATACCTGTATTGGATAAGATAAACAACAGAGCAAAGGTACTACACAGCACAATCAATGGTACATACCAAGGATACTGCTGCCTGGCCCGTGTGAATGTCTGCCTCGATCTATAATATGCTACGAAAAAAATACCGAACCCCGTCAATAACATGATGATGGGATGCCACAACGTACCAAAATGGCATATATTACGAAAAGTAAATGCATATTCGAAAATGGCTAGAATGGTAAGACCTAAAATCGGCCAATACAGACTAGCTTTACTCCAGAATCCAGAAGTATTCGATACTTTTGAGTTAATCATCGGTGTAAATCTAACAAACTCAATATTATGAACCAATCAAATATAAAATTGCGCAAGGGTATCTTAGAAGATATACCAGAAATAATGGCATTGGTCAAGGAGTTAGCCATATTTGAGAAAGCAGAAGAAGAGATGATCGCTACTACAGAAATGTACAATCAAGCGATCAAAGAAAACCTGTTTGACCTATTCGTAGCGACGGTTGATGGCAAGATCGCAGGGATGATGCTATACTATTACGGATTTTCTACTTGGAAGGGAAAAATGTTATACTTAGAGGATTTCGTAGTGTCAGCGGATCAACGAAGCGGAGGTATCGGTCAAAAACTATTTGATCAATTACTACTAGAGGCAAAAGATAAGGGATGTACCATGATCAAATGGCAAGTGATAGACTGGAACAAAGATGCCATCCGATTTTATGAACGGCAAAGTGCCAAAATAGAAAAGGAATGGTATAACTGTAAGATTATATTTTAGAGAGGCAATCTGTTGTAGATACTACCTTGCTTTAGAAAACCTATAACCACTTCTTAATAGCAGAGGCGACCGCTACTGGTTGCTCCAGCGGTACTAGATGCCCTGCATCTTGTATCTCTACGAAGCTTGTATTATTAGCGATACCTTGCCAAGACTGCCACGAGTTGTCATTGATAACATCAGTCTCGACTCCACGTATGGCTAGCGTAGGCGTATCTACCCTAGGTATACATGGCCATGCATTGACGATAGAGGCATATACATGAGACTCCCACTCCTTGGTATATCGCAGTGTGACACCGCCATCTATAGATACGAACCCATGTGTGACATATGCTCTTAAGGTACGATCAGACAATCGATTGAATACTTTCTTTTTACGATAGTATTGATAGACTTCTTCTACATCAGCAAACGTGTCTTTACGTTTAAGAGCGATTTTACTTACGGGTACATACTTCCTTTTAAGCCACAACGGTAGCCACTGTGTCCATCTCAACATAGACTCTGGCAGCAATACAGGATCCAACAATATAATCTTAGAAAATAACTCAGGTCGCTCAGCTGCAGCTAATAATGTACTGATGGCACCTAGCGAATGCCCCATACCTATTACTGGCTCAGTTGCATGACTCTCTAT